>JAFDBU010000118.1 GCA_019313095.1 Deltaproteobacteria bacterium
AGACTATCCAGATTATTCCTGACAAAGTCATTATTGACGATCAGCCCGGGTTTAGGCTGACCGTTAAAGTTTTTAGGTGTGGGCTTAACAGCTTCTTTTGTAAGATGATAGCCGGCATGCTCCCAGCCTTCGACGCCGCCTTTTAAGATGGAAACATGCTTGGCGCCTACATATTCCAGTACCATGGCCAGGAATCCCGCAATGCGACCGTCTTTGTCATAAATTACGATATGATCATCAGCGCTCATTCCGGCACTCCCGAAATAACTGCTGATCTGTTGCGCGGGATTAAGGTTGTTTTGGGCATTGCGCAGTCCGAACCTGAGCGGGTCGTAAAGGGTGGCGCCCTCAATATGACCACTTCTGAAGGCGGTTTGATCTCTCGCATCTACCAGCAAAAACTTCCCCAGGTTTTCATGCAGCCATTCCGGCGTAACAACCATGCCGCTTCGCACCGTTACTTCTGGAAGTTTAATCGGTATTACATTTTTTCTTGCTGCAGGGACTTTGTCGTCTGGAACTACCACGGCAGCGTTGGCTTTCTCCTCATAATCAAGCTGGTCTTTGATGGCAAGAAAGAGAGCACGGTTTCCGTGACAGTTGTTGCAGTTTGCAGTTTGCCAGGTTTTTCTTTGTATATTATGCGGTGAAGCTCTTTTCCAGGTCGGCACCTTGTCAAAATTCGTAAAGGCATCCTTAACATAATAATCGAAAACCTCAAGGTCCGACGGTTCATGACGCACCAGCATATAGTCATAAGTGGCCCCTGGTGCTTTCTTGTCATAGTTAAGGCCGATTTTCATTGTTTCGACTTCACGTTCATTCTGGAAATAGGCGACACCGTTTTCATCTTTTCCGGTATGGCAGCTGTAACAGTTAACATAGGTCTGAGAATGACAGACCTGGCACTGGACCTTACCGATATGCAGGCTGTGCTCCCGGACCGAGCCATACTGCAGGTCCCCATGGCAATCTTTACAGGAAACCATCTCCTGTAGATGATATCTGCCAGGAAGTCCTTCAGGAGCAGCTGCATGCATTTCTTTTGCCTTGTGGCACACAATGCAATCCATGTCATATTTTGCCACATGCACGTCACCCTGACCCCGCATGCCGTAATATTCATTGCCGACCCTGCTGCCATGACAGGCGGTACACTGGTTAAAGGGATCAGATCGCTTCTGGAATATATGTCCATTTATAAAACCTTTTTTGGCAAATTTCGGCCTGCTGACATGGCAGCCGCCGCAACTACTGGTATGGCAGGCGGTACAATGATTTTTCCTGGCTTCATTAATCTG
Source organism: Deltaproteobacteria bacterium (assembly GCA_019313095.1). Taxonomy (GTDB): domain Bacteria; phylum Desulfobacterota; class Desulfobulbia; order Desulfobulbales; family BM004; genus BM004. Next base: position 1,302 of record JAFDBU010000118.1, read on the forward strand.
CGGCCATTTGCTCATGTCTGCTCTATTTTTCAAAACTGTTATAAAAGTCGAGAGAGTAGTGTGCAGAGAATCTTTGGCTGTTGCAACAATTTCTTCATGACATTCCCCACAAGTCCCATCAGGATCGTTCATAGCCGGGTAGGGGTCAATATCCTTATGTGCCACTGCCTTGTTCATGGTGCTATTATTGCCGCCATGGCAGTCAACACATGCAATCTCACCATGATCCGTTTTCAGGAATTCTTTTGATAGCAGAACTTTTTCGAATGGTTCCAACGGAACCACAGCGCCGCCTCAGCCTGCACCAGACTGCATTGCGGATTTTTGGCTTTTTTGAACAGTAACCGTTTTCTTCAGCATCTCCTTATCAAGATGACAGGTTACGCATCCTGAATTTGAAGCTGCAGCAAATTGAAAGCTAGCCGCAAGAAATATGAGAGTGCCTAGTGTCGTCTGGAGAAGGACAGAATTCCGTCCAGTCAATTTTAATTTCAACATCCGGTATCCTCCATTTTTGTAAATGAATAAAAAAGAACGCCTTTAAATTGAAAACAATTTGATAGGTATTAATACTGAGAATTTATCATGATTGGTATCATATGCATATGTGGCAAATCGTCGCAGCACAATATGAAATGTTCAGAAAATAAATACTTATAAAAAGTGCTTAATCCGGAAAAGAGAGGACTTGGACTTTATTGGGAATCATTCTTATTTTTTTAATAATAAATATGATATTTTATTGTCCGTTTATCGACGAGATCAGGAGTATCAGATTATAATTCATTTACATGCTTTCAACATATAGTTTAATAGGAGGTGTGCCATGAAAAATTTGGAATTATGTTGTGAAATGGATAGGGAACTGTCCTCATGGCGCAACAGGCTTCATGAGGTATCAGAAAAGTTTAGCAGGGAACCGTCATTCAACAAATATAAACTGCAGCCGCATATCGAGGACCTCCATATCCTGCAGACCGAGATCGATGACCGGTTAAGTGAATTGCGCACAAAATGCGGTTTTTACAGAAAGCAGTTTGGATAAGAAACCAAATCTGCCGGATGACGAGGTCTTTAACTTCCTTGAAATCGGCTGCTGCTGTTGCTAGTTGTAAGGGCAATGTTGCCAAACAAGAAGGGCGGTTCTAACAACCGCCCTTTTTTTATGTATGAAAGGTGTTTTGGGTCGAGCCAAATCTTTATTTGGGTAAATTTTTGCTATACTTGGCCAGGTTGTACTGAGCAGGCTTATAGTTGGGGTTTAACAGAACTGCTCTTTTAAAATAGTAGATCCCAACTTCTGAATTGCCCATTTTAATGGAAAGCAATCCTAAATTATTAAGAGTTTCAACATTAGCAGGGTCTAACTCCAAAGCCTTGCTGAAATTGGCAAAAGCCTCCTGGAAATTATCTGTTTGAGCCTGGATTATTGCTATGTTATTAAGTGTCTTGCTCTCATTTGGATTAATCCGCAGTGCTTCTGTATAATGCATTATGGCCTGATCATTTTTTTTCTGCATTTGATAGATTAAGGCAAGGCGGTTATGCGCTTTCAAGGCGACTTCACTTTCATTACTCGAATAACTCGCTGATAATGCCATGTTATAATGCTTCTCCGACAACGAGATTTTACCCAACCGGTAAAGGTTGTTAGCAAGGTTTAAATGAGTAACTGGCAATTCAGGTTTTATGCTCATGGCTTTTTCAAAGTGGTTTGTCGCCTCTTTTTCTTTGCCCATTTCCTCCAGCACTTTTCCGTAATTGTTGTGAATAAGCCAATTGTTATCAGTTACTTCCAGCGTGTGTGCATAAAGCGTATTGCTGTTTTTCCAATATCCTATCTGAAACCAGGTCATTGTCCCCAATATTGGCAGAATGATAAAAAATATAATTGTGGAAACTGCCTGTGGGGTCTTAATGAATTTCAAGAAGTGCGGCGTCCCCCATGCTAATATTATATATATGCCTATGAAAGGAATATAGACAAATCTGTCAGCATAAGCTTGGGCACCGGATTGGAATATACCAATAACCGGCAGTAAAGTGATGACATACCAGAGCCAGCCTACAATAAAATAAGGATGCTTTTTATACATCCTCAGCGCAAAAGTTGTGATTAAGATAAATA
>JAFDBU010000119.1 GCA_019313095.1 Deltaproteobacteria bacterium
ATGACCAACTTGAGGTGCTTTACAAAAAGATTTTTGATGATATTCCCTCAGGTATTATCACTGTCATTAATCAACAGAATATCATTTCATTCAATCCCGCAGCTGAGAGAGTTACCGGTTACACTGCTGAAGAAATCATTGGCAGGGAAATTAACAGGATCATTCCCAATCTCAAACTTGATGCTGATATGAATTTCAGGTCAGAGGTCAAACTCATCAGAAAAGACGGAAAGAATATACCCATAGGTTATTCATTTGCTAAACTGAACATGCCCGGCACCCATGATATATATGAGGTCATAACCCTGCAGGACCTCAGTGAAACTAAGCAAATGGAACAACAAATCATGCAGGCGGAAAAAATGGCAACTATCGGCGAGATGGCGGCAGGCATTGCCCATGAATTGCGGAATCCGCTGGCCGCAATAATGGGAGCGGCAGAAGTTCTTGATGCCAGTGGTGACGTAAAGTCCCATAACCAAGGATTAATGAATATAATAACCAGGGAATGCACCAGGCTGCAGAGTACTATTACAGATTTTCTTTCCTTTTCAAAGCCTGTTGAACCGGAAAAGGAATTTGTTCCCCTGCTGCCTCTCTTTAAGGAAATTATTCAGGTGCTGCAGCATACACAGGACTGGCCCGAAAAATGTTTATCAGTTATTGATATACCTGAAAAAATGGATTGCTGGGCTGATCCGCAACAGATCTACAAGATCTTTCTCAATATCATGCACAACAGCTGCGTTGCTTTAAGGAACAGGGAGGGCGAAATCAGAATTGTTGCTCATGAGAACGAAGATGACAAAGGTGCCGAACAAACTGTTATTACCATAACAGATACCGGCAGAGGTATTCCGGATCTCATTGTCGAAAAAATATATGAACCGTTTTTTACCACGAGGGAAAATGGAACGGGCCTAGGACTTTCCATTGTAAAACAGATTATAAACGCCCATAACGGCTCCATCACAATTACCAGCGCTGAAAACGAGGGCACTACAGCAGAAGTACGGCTGCCCCTGCCCTAATCATTCCTTTTCCTTGTGTACCTTGGCTCCGAGGGCCTGAAGTTTTCCCACCATGTCCTCATATCCCCGCTCAAGATGGTATATCCTCGAAATCTCCGTAACTCCCCGAGCTGCCAGACCAGCCACCACCAGTGAAGCACTGGCTCTAAGATCGGTCGCCATCACCCGTGCACCCTTCAGCTGTTCAATACCTTTTATAATGGCACTGTTGCCATTAATCTTTATCTCCGCCCCCATCCGCTTTAATTCCGCCACATGCATGAATCTGTTCTCAAATATTGTCTCTGAGACAACACTCAAGCCGTTGGCCAGGGACATGAGGGACATGAGCTGGGCCTGAAGATCGGTTGGAAATCCCGGGTATGGCTGCGTTTTAATATCTATGCTCTGCACTCTTGCCTGGCGTGAAACAAGAATCGAGTCTCCTGACTCTTTGATACTGAGCCCGGATGCCCGGAGTTTCTCAAGAAGGGCAGGTAGATGAGCTGGATTGCAGTGTGTCACATTTGCCTCACCGCCGGCTGTTCCAACGGCAATAAGGTATGTTCCTGTCTCAATTCTGTCCGGAATTGTAGTTACCACAGCCGGTTTTAAGCTTTTGACTCCCCTGATGATTAAGCGGTCAGAATCCCTGCCCTTAATTCTTGCTCCCATGGAAGTAAGCATATCTACAAGATTGGTTACTTCAGGTTCCCTGGCAGCATTTTTTATGACTGTCTCCCCTTTTGCCAGCACAGCAGCCATGAGGATATTCTCCGTTCCTGTCACAGAGGGAATATCAAAATAGACAGTCCCGCCCATGAGTCTGGTAACCACAGAAGCTTCGACATAGCCATCTTCAAGCGCAAGGTTTGCACCCATATTATTCAGACCCTGCAGATGAAAATCTATTGGCCGCGCCCCTATTGCACATCCCCCTGGCAGAGATACCCTGGCTTTTCCCAGGCGGGCCAGTAACGGCCCCAGAACAAGGATTGAAGCACGCATAGTTTTCACCAGATCATACGAGGCTTCAAATTTATTAAGCGAATCCGTATTGATCAATAATGTCGTGCCTTCCTTTTTCCATTCTGCACCCAGTGTTTCAAGCAGGGCCAAAATAGTTCGGGTGTCCCGCAGATCAGGCACGTTATGTATCACATGCCATCCAGGTGTCAGCAGGGTTGCTGCTATCAACGGCAGGGCTGCGTTCTTGGCGCCACTGATACGGACCTCTCCCTGCAGCTTATGTGCTCCTTCTATTATCAGTTTATCCATAGCTAAATATAATTCTCACCCGGTTCAATTCTTGCGGGCCTCGAAAACCCTCGGCAAGCCTGCATAGTCATTAAAAACTTTCATGCTTTCATATACAGCAGTTTTTTGAAAAATGCCCAAAACTTCTTTTTCCTGGTCCGCGCCTATCTCCATAAAAATCCAGCCGCCCGGTTTCATGACTTTACCCAATCCAGCAGCAATACTTTCTATCGCTTTAAGGCCGCGATCTCCTCCATCCAGGGACAAACGTGGTTCAAAATCGCCCACTTCCGGCTGCAGCGAACCCGGTGTCGCACCACTTGGCTCTGCCAGGATTGCGCTGGCTATATAAGGCGGATTTGAGATGGCAATATCAAACTCAGCCTCTGCTGAAATGCCATCAAACCAGTCACAGTTGATAAAATTGATCCTTTCAGCAACTTTATGTTTTTGCGCATTATGCCTGGCAACCTGCAATGCCTTGAATGAATAGTCAACAGCTGTAATTTTTGCCGCTGCAAGCTCCAGAGCCGTGCTTACTGCTATAACTCCGCTTCCTGTCCCCAGATCCAGGATTTTTAGCTCCTGCCGGAGATCACCTTCTAATGTTTTTACTCTTGTTAGTGCTTTTTCCAACAGAAATTCTGTCTCCGGTCGAGGAATAAGCACATCTCTTGTCACCTTGAAGGGCTGAGACCAGAACTCTTTTATGCCGGTTATATAGGCCAAAGGTTCCCGGGCCAACCGTCGTGTCATACTTCTCTCAAATAATTCCAGCTGGGCATCATTTAAAATCTTACCACCCGCAAGGAGAAGAGCCGTTCTTTCCATTTGCAGAACATGGGAGAGCAGCAAGGCTGCCTCAAGCTCAGGATTCTGGATATCTGCCTTTTTCAGACGCTGAACAGCTTTATGGAAAACGTTTTTTGTCTGCACGTTGTTAAAGAAGATACTTCAAAAAGAAAAAAGTCTTCATTCTCGATAGTTTTTAGAATTTTTACTTGATAGCGATTTCCGGAGCCGGCTTCCCCATTCTTGACTCAGAAGTAGTTCAAGCA
>JAFDBU010000120.1 GCA_019313095.1 Deltaproteobacteria bacterium
GCTTCGGACAAATGCTTCGTCATGGCAACCAAAGGTTATTTTTTCCTGCGTCATTGCTTGAGCCAGGGAGCTAACGATTTCATCATCCAGGTTAACGGCAACCTTTGCCTCCGGCTTGAGGCCTGCAAAGAGTTCATTTTTGGCTTTAGCGACCCCCCAGATATCAACAAGACCTTCAAGGTGGGCCTCTTGTACGTTAATAATGCAGGCTATATCGGGATCGGCAATTTCTGTCAGACGGGCAATTTCCCCGGGTCTGTTCATGCCCATTTCCAAAACGGCTATTTCGTCTTCAGGTTTAAGACGAAACAAGGTCAAGGGCAACCCGATCAAATTATTGAAATTTCCCTCTGTTTTTAAAATATTTCGGCTCTGGCCGAGAATAGCAGCAGTCATTTCTTTGACTGTTGTTTTGCCTGAACTGCCGGTCATAGCTACGACTCTCAGGTTATTGCGCCACCGGCGCAAACTGCCAGCCAGCTGCCCAAGGGCAAGGGTTGTATCAGGAACGAGCAGGACAGGCACAGATGGTTTGAAATCAAGAGCAGGTTTCTGCTGACCGGGAAGATAATTAATGAGAAGTCCTGCAGCACCATTTTCTATTGCTTTTTGGCCAAACATCCGGCCGTCAAAATTCTCACCTTTCAGTCCGACAAAGAGGTCGCCAGTTTTAATTGTCCTGGTGTCTGTCGAGATATTGTTAAAAAGTACTGGCCTTTCGCCTGGGGAAAAAAGGTTGGCACCGGTAATCTGTTGTACCCACGGAAGTTTCCACAGATGAGCTGAACCGGATTTTGCCTCCAATTGCATTTCAGCTTCTATCCGGTCATTGAAGTATATTCTTCCTTTTCTGCTGAGCTGGTAATTTTCATGCCCTTTGCCGCAGAGAAGGACAACATCGTCCGGCTTCCCAAATCGGATAGCTGTGAGGATTGCCTGCCGTCTGCTCGCGATGATGTCATAACCTCTGCCTCTTTCCTCGCTGAGGATTTTTGCTGCTGAGCCTTTTTTTAGCTCTGTTCCGGAAAGCCCCAGTTCTATTTGCGCCAGAATCATCTCAGGTGATTCGGAACGTGGGTTATCCGAGGTGACCAGCACCACATCGCAGAGCCTGCCGGCAACTTCACCCATGAGGGCTCTTTTGCCGTGATCCCGGTCACCACCGCAACCGAAGACACACACCAGCCGTCCAGGCTTGAGTTTCAGGAGGGCATCCAGGACATTTTCCATGGCGTCTGGTGTATGAGCGTAATCTACAAAAACCGCAGGCCCAAGGGTATCGGTTTCCGCGAATGTTATTCTTTCAAGCCTGCCAGGGATGTTTTTTAAATCTTCCAACCCCTTTTTCATGCAATCGGTATCTTCACTATGAGCCAGGCCTATGCCGATGGCGCAGAGCATATTCCGCAGGTTGAATTCTCCCACCAGAGGGGTTTTTAGGGGCATAGTTCCTGCAGGAGTGGTGATTTGGGAGATAAGGCCATTAATATCGGCGGTGTAATTTTGTGGATGTACATCACAGCCAGGGTCCAAACCGCAGGTAATTATTGACTGAGAAACTTTACGGCTGCGGAACAGATACTGTAATTCTCTGTGTAGCTGTGCACTCCAGTTATTAATTTCCCTGTCTGCTTCTTTATCAAGTGGTGATATGTCCTCAAGATTACCAAGGACTATCACAACCCGACCTCCCGGCTTCAGGTAATCTGTGAACAACAGTTTTTTGCTTATGAAGTAATGCTGCATGTCAGGGTGGAAATCCAGGTGGTCCCTGCTTAAATTGGTGAATACCCCTATATCAAAGGTCATTCCGCTGAGTCGTGACTGAGCCAGGGCATGTGATGAAACTTCCATGACAACATCAGTAATATCAGCATCTGCCATTTGGCGCAGCAATGAAAAGAGTGTGGGAGATTCTGGAGTGGTAAAGGGTGCCTCCATTTCAATTTTTGTGCCGCTTTTATCTTCATACCGGTAGTTTATGGTGCCAATTACTCCTGGGCGTTTACCGCAGGCCTTTAAAAGCGACTCAGCCAGAAATGATGTGGTTGTTTTGCCGTTGGTCCCGGTTATACCGATCACCGTCAGTTGCCGGTGGGGATGATCATAGAAATTAGCCGCAATATATCCAAGGGCGGTTTTTGTGTCCTCGACCTCTAAGATTGGGACCCGTACCCTTTTAATGGCACCCGGAAAATGGTGCTGCCAATTTTTATCAACCAACAGAGCAGAGCAACCTGCCGCGACTGCCCGGTCAACATAATTGTGACCATCACATGTGAGACCTTTGAGGGCCGCAAACATATTGCCCGGCTGAACTTTCCTTGAGTCTGAACAGAGCCCTGTTATCTCAGTGTGTTCAAAATCACCGGTTATGCTGTACGCAACTCCGGCAAGTAGATTTTCGAGCTGTTTTGTTTCTGCAGTAATTGCCGCCATTTTAACTAGCTAAAATGCTTATTGACCAAAATGTTTATTGTTATATCTCCTGCTCCATCCTGAGAATACATGAGCTTCCTGTTTTCAGTTCAGCATCTGCAGCAGGATGTTGGGCCACTATTTTGCCTTTGCCGACAACCCTGATATCCAGATTGTAATGCTGCAGGGTTTGCAGGCCTGCTCGCAAACTTTTTCCAGTAACGTCAGGCATGTGTCTCTTATTATCCGCAGCACTGTCAACAAGGTCTTTTTTTTCAGGATCAGGGGTTTCGTAATTTTTAGCAACTGAGCTGCTACTGTTGATCCAGAAGTCAGGGGAGGGCAACGGAGGCGTCTGTTCTGCCACATAAAGCAGCTTTTGAATCATATCCTTATTCGGTTTCAGAAGTGAGAATTTGTTACCAAATGACTCAAGGGCATCCGGGTAGATATCATCGTTATTTTCAGGATAGGAGAGTACCGCGATCATGGTCAGCTTGGGATCTCTACCGGGAATTGAACCGAGCATAACACTTTGCAGGATACGCGGATCCTGCTCAGCCAGTTCTGCAGTCCCAGTGTGTACAATGGCTTGACCGGAATTTTCTGCTGGTGCAGCAAATCGGTGGGCCTCAAAA
>JAFDBU010000121.1 GCA_019313095.1 Deltaproteobacteria bacterium
CCCAGGCTCATCTGTTGATAAACGGTGGCCATGATATGAACCGAATCTGCCACAGCCAGGGTGAGAATAATTGTTGGCGCGATACCAGAACCGGTTGTTAAGGCAATGCCAGCCCAGCCCGCCAAGCCCATAGCGGTGACCATGGACATTAATATGATAATGAGCGTGGCAATTGTCCCGGTAAATGAGCGGAGCGCAAGTCCGATGATCAGCACCAGCACCAGGAACATGATAGGTACAAGGGTTTTCATGTCATCCCGGGTGGCTTCGCTGAAAGCATTATCAAACATTACAGCTCCGGAAACATAGAGGTCAATATCCGGATATTTCTGCCGGAATTCATCAGCCATTTTTCGGACATAAGCGGCAACCTCAGGAACCGCCTCATTGAAATCGTCTGGCGGCAGAATATTGACATTAATGCCGGTTACATGACCGCTGGGTGAAATCTGCTGGTTCACAAGCCTTGGGTCTGCAAGGGCAATATCTTTAATCCGCCTGATCTCGGCCTCACTTAAATTCAGGGCATCATCTACAAGATCCTCAACGATTAATTCGTCATCTACAGAATGGGTATACTGAAAGTTCGTGATTGAATCTACCCGACTGGAATAGGGGATCTGCCAGGATGATTCGGTCAGTTCTTCCAGGGCAGCAAGGCTTTGCCTGGTAAAGACATTTCCGTCCTGAGGGGCAATTGTCAAATAGATGTTATCTATCTTGTTGTAAGTATTTTCCAGGGCTTCCAGGGCCTGGAGCTGGGGGTTCTCCTCTGAAAAAAAAGCCCGCAGGTCGTTATTGAATGTCAGGTTGCGCATACCGCTGCCGGCGACTGCAGCAATGATGAGACATGCTACAATCAAAAACCAGCGGTTATGAATGACCCAATGGGCCATTGTGGTTTCAAGTTGTTTCATGACAGTTAGCAGCCTTTTCTCAGATGAAGACAAAAGGCCAGGTATTGGTGCGGCAGGGTCCTTTTTTTCTGCCGTACCAGATAGAAGTTTCTCCTTATTTTCAGGTTATTTATTCTGACTTCCTTTAACACTCTACTATCAAGAGCTTCCTGAACTGCCATGCGGGAAATAACTGCGGCGCCCAGTCCTGCCTTTGCGGCCTGTTTGACGGCACTGGTAGATCCGAGAGTGGCAACAATGTTAAAATTTTGTGAAGTACAGTTATTTTTCTCCAAAAAATTTTCAAAGGTCTGCCTGGTGCCTGAGCCTGTTTCCCTTTGCAGGAAAGGTATATTGGTGAGTTTTTCCAGCGTGATTGTCTTTTGGTTGAGTACTTTTGGAGTGGCAACCAGGACAAGTTCATCCTCAATAAGCGGGGTATAATCGAGCTTATCAGAGACGATCCTGGCGCCTACAATGCCGCACAGCAATTCATGCTGCAGGACCATATTCGTAATCCTGGCAGAATCCTCAATTAGTATCTCAAAGGCAACATCCGGATGCTGCTTTTTGAAAGAATAAGCAACCCCGGGCAGGATATAGGTTCCGGGAATGGTACTGGCCCCGATCACGAGCTTACCCTTGATCATGGTACTCGCCGCCGTAACTTCTTCCTGCAGTAATTCCAGGTCATCAATAATCTGCAGTGCTTTCGGGTAAAGGACCTCAGCTTCAGCAGTGGGCATGATTGAACGGCCAAGCCTGTCAAAAAGTCTGCAGTCCAGAGAGTTTTCCAGGTTTTTTATATGCTCGCTAATGGTCGGCTGACTGATATGCAGTTCCTCAGAGGCCCGGGTAAAACTCTTGTATTTGTAAACTGATGCAAAAATTTTCAAATGGTGAATGTCCATGGGGGTCCTTAAGGTTGGTTGCGAGAAATGAAGAAACATTGCCGGCAAGACCTCGTTTGCTTAATCGTACAGCTAACCGTTATCGGTATTATCTATTTAACTGATTGAATGTACAGATATATCTGGCTGGCGTCAATAGTTAGGAAGTCATTCTTTCTGAGAAACCCGCAGGTTATTTATAGTTGCTGTATATCATGTCCGGATATCTAGCAGCTGCCAACCCGGGGAATAGTATAAAAAGCAACTGCCCCTGCTTTGTAGTTGATTTCCCGCCTTTATGACGTAGACTGGTAAAAGGCTGGCTGTACCTTGCGCGGTAAATTCCTTGCATGTGGGGAATTGAGCCGGGCGGTTAAGGAGTTGATTAATCCACAATGTAGTTTACTTACTTCAAGTAACCACTATTCCATAAGGGCCCTCTAGCACTTCTCCTACCTGCACTGCGGTCTCGAGCCCGGAAGCGTTCAGGGCTGCAATGAGTTCAGGGGCCTGGGCAGCAGGCACTGCGAGAAGTAAGCCCCCAGAGGTCTGGGGATCATAGAGGAGTTGCTCCTGTGGGCTTGACAGAGATCTCCTGATCTGCAGTTTACCTTGAACAAGTTTTTGATTGGGCTTGTTGCTGCCCGTTGTTTCACCTTTCTGGTACATGCGCAGGGCATCATTGTAAAACGGCAGTTTATCATAATAGAGAATGACCTGAGATCCGCTACTAAGGGCCATCTCGAGGCTGTGGCCACTTAGTCCGAAACCGGTTATATCAGTTGCAGCGTGCAAGTCGAACTTCAGGGCCGTTTCCATGGCTGTGCCGTTTAAGGCTGCCAGCGAGGGCAGGGTATCACGCTCCAGATCGCGGAACGGCAGCTTTCCTGAACGTACCGCATTAAAGAGGACACCCGAACCAAGAGGTTTGGTCAGGATAAGAGCATCTCCGGGTTTACCGCCCGCATTGGTGATGATCCTGTCCGGGTGCACTACACCGCTGACACATAAACCATACTTGGGTTCTTCGTCATCAACCGTATGGCCGCCGACCAGACAGGCGCCGGCTTCCACCACCTTGTCATGGCCGCCGTGCAGTATTTCCTTCAGCATTCCCATATCAAGGTGTTTGGCTGGAAACATCACGACATTAAGTGCTGTCAGCGGTCTGCCTCCCATGGAATAGATATCGGAAATGGAGTTGGCAGCGGAGATCTGGCCGAACCAGTAAGGATCGTCAACAGGGGGTGTAATAAAATCAACCGTGTTGATCATGGCGATTTCATTAGTAAGCCTGTAGACCGCGGCGTCATCAGCGGTCTCAAAACCGACCAGCAGGTTCGGGTCCGTTGGCGGCGCCAAACCCTGTAATGCTTCCGACAGGACCGTCGGACCGATCTTGGCAGCTCAGCCGCAGGTCCGTGCCAGACCGGTGAGTGTTTTTTTCTTGAAAAAAGCCATGACATTGCTCCGCTTAGAACATTATGGTTTCGCGATCCATCATTTCAGATGTCACAGCAGGCAGCGTTGATATTGTGATGCCCTGGATGATCTCATCTTCTGGAATATTGTATTTTTTCACGCAGGCGCTGCAGACATACATCGGCAGTTCTGCCTCGAGCACCATGGGAAAAAGTTCGCGTACCGGGGTCATGTGGGCACCTTCAATTGTTTCCGCAACACCCCTGCGGCTCATCTTGGCGCCTTCAAAAACAAAGAAAAGCGCCAGGTCGGCTCCTTCGCTGAGAAGCGAAACGGTCATGCCGATCGCCCCGTTCGTCCGGTCCTGATCATCATCCGAATGGGTGATTACCATGAGGTATTTTTTTGCCATATTGACTCCCTTATTACCAGTTAAAGTACTGCCTGTTTTATGGCCTCGATGCCAATTTTTTCAACCAAACGGGCAGTCCGCAGTTTTTTCTCAACATTATCCCGGTAAAACTCCAGACAGCGCTGGACCAGTGCGACAGCTTC
>JAFDBU010000122.1 GCA_019313095.1 Deltaproteobacteria bacterium
ACCACCAGGCTTGAATCCACCCTAAAGGATCTTTTTGATTTTGTCCGGCAGATGAAAGTCGAAAAGAAATGTGAGCCGCTTTATCCTCTCATCAAAAAAACTCTGCTGCTGCTTCAGCCAACCCTCGTCAGGCACTCAATCCAGGTGGACCTTGATGTTCCTGACACTGAGCCCATTCTGGAGATGGATGAACAGCTTATCCGTAAAATGATGATACACCTGACCAGAAACGCCATCGATGCCATGCCTGACGGCGGAAATTTAACGATCAGCGTTCACAAGGAGAATGGTTCGGTCATAATTTCATTTGCTGATACCGGAATAGGAATTGCCGAGGCAATCCAGAAGAGGGCCACTGATCCTTTTTTTACTACCAAAACGTATGGAACCGGTCTCGGGCTGACCCTGGTGGAAAAAATTGTAACCATTCACGGCGGTAAATTTACCTTGAACAAGAAACCCGATGGCGGTATGGAGGCCTGTGTAAGTCTGCCTGAAAAAATTGTATGTTCCTTTGGGATATAATTCAGCCCGTTAATCATCTCTCCGACATTGCCAGTTTTTTTGCAGACATCTAACCATAGGCAGAAATTTGGTGAAATTTTTTGATAATCGCGCTTGCGGTTTGAGTCAGTTTGATTATCTTGCATTTGATCGCTATGTTTCCAGCAGAGAAATGAACAAGCCTTACCCTGTAACCATAACTATACGTGAATAGGAATAAACGATGAAATTAAAATATATTTTCCTGGCCATTTGCATGCTTATTTTGCTGGTGGCCTGTAAACAAACAGATACAGACAGCAGAGGGGGGTATATGCCGGCCATTGGCCAGCGCATGCATATGGTGCAGTTCAGGCAGGAGTCTCTGACGGATAAAGCTGTGCTTGACAGCAGACAACTCGAAAGCCAGGTGCTGTTGGTAACATTTTTTGCCTCCTGGTGTCCGCCATGCATCCAGGAAATTCCAACCTTCATTGATCTACAGAAGTCATACAGTGGAAAAGGGTTTTCTGTGGTGGCTTTTTCCATGGACGAAGGAGATCCTGCTCCTCTTTATAAACTCATAGAGAAATACGGTATAAATTATCCCGTGCTCCTGGCAGACGAGACTGTGACCAGGGGGGTTGGCGGTGTAACGGGTATCCCTGTTACATTTCTGGTCAACCGTAAAGGTGAGATAGTTAAAAAGTACCTGGGATATGTTGAGCATGATGTTTTGGAATCAGAGATTATAGGCATGCTTGCCGCCGACTGAACAAAACCCCAGTCATTCTGATGAATTTATTCAATGCTATTTTTCTGGGGCTTTTACAGGGCGCAACTGAATTCTTGCCTATTTCAAGTTCAGGCCACCTGGCTCTTTTTGAATACTTTCTCAACATTGAAGAGGCCGGACTGGCCTTTGATGTTGCCCTGCATCTTGGAACCCTTCTTGGGGTCATGATATATTTCCGTCGCGATTTCACCCAGATGTTCACTGCCTTTATCAAGCCAGGTATGCTGGGTGAAGATGCCGGGCGTCAACGTCAGCTGGCCTTATACATCTGCCTCGGGACCATACCTGCTGTAGTGGCAGGGTATTTGTTAAAAGATACTGTTGAAACGGCTTTCAGGACTCCTGTTTTTATTGCCGGAACCTTGGCCGGAGCCGGACTTCTTCTGTTGCTGGCTGATAAACTGGGCAAACTCCAACGGTCATTAAAGGCCCTGGGATTTTCCGATGCGGCTGTTATTGGACTGTCCCAGGCATTGGCCCTGATGCCGGGTGTCTCCCGCAGCGGTATTACTATGACAGCCGGTCTCATGCGGGGGCTGAACAGGATGTCAGCAGCCAGGTTTTCCTTTCTGCTTTCCGCCCCTATAATACTGGGGGCAGGCGTTTATAATCTGCCGGCGATTATCCGTCAGAGTTCAGAACCGGGTCAGCAGGGCTTCTATCTGGCCGGATTTTTCGCAGCCGCAGTCTCAGGTTACCTGGTCATCGCTTTCCTGCTGCGATTCGTCCAGTCGCATTCTTTTGCTGTTTTTGCCTATTATCGTTTTATCCTGGCAGGCCTGGTACTGTTGTTTCATTTCTTATAGTTTGAACATTATGGTTTACTGCATATCATGTAGAAAGAGGTTTTAAATCGAAAACAGACTAATGACAGACCGTCCGTGAGTGAACAATGTCTTTTTATCCCGTCTGCCTTGATATTGAAGGAAAACTCTGTATCGTTGTCGGTGGCGGTCGTGTGGCTGAACGTAAAGTGCTGGGATTGCTTGCCTGTGATGCACAGGTTTCAGTCATAAGTCCTGAACTAACCGAGGAACTGTCAAGTCTTTATGCTGCCGGCTCCATCCTGTGGATTCAACGGGAATATCGGCCTGGTGACCTGAAACAGGCCTTTCTGGTCATTGCGGCGACGAATGAGGAGGAGACCCAGAAACAGGTATATGATGAGGCTGCGGCCCATAATCTTTTACTCAATGTTGCTGATGTACCCCAGCGATGCAATTTTATCCTGCCTGCCACGGTCAGGCAGGGAGACCTGGTTATTTCGATTTCTACGGCAGGCAAAAGCCCGGCTCTGGCCAGAAAGCTGCGTATTGAGCTTGAAAAAAGATATGGAGCTGAATATAAAATATTGGTTAATATCCTTGGCGCCATTAGGTCGCAAATTCTTGCATCCGGTCTGTCACAGTCTGAGAACGAACAAATATTTACTCAGCTGCTGCATGAGAATATGACTGAATGGATTTTGACCGGAAACTGGTCCAGCCTGGAAAATCATTTTGAAGAAGTATTGGAAGACAGGGTCGCGGGTGATTGGCTGCAAAAGGTCCGGTCTGTTTATTTATAACTGCATCATGGGAAATAAAACTGATAACAGGAGTATTCCGGGATGGGCTATCTATTATTTCAAGTAACCCTGTTTGCCTATATTCTGGCCACCGCCGCATACATGGTATATTTCTGGAGCCAGCGCAAGGAAATCAGAACCTCGGCTCGCACTATCCTCATCAGCGGCGGAGTGCTGCATACGGTTTACCTTATCGTGAGATACTTCGAGGCTGGCTATACGCCGCTGACCAATCATCATGAAGCAGTTTCCTTCTTCGCCTGGTCCATGACCTGGGGTTATCTCTCTTTTCATTGGCGATACAATGTCAGAAATTTCGGTTCATTTGTCAGCCCACTGATCACAATACTGATGCTTATTGCCACATTTTCATCACGCGAAATTTTTCCGCTGCCGCCTGCCTTGAAAAGTGCCTGGCTGCCTGTACATGCCAGTATAGCTATCATGGCCAACGGTTTCCTGGCTCTGGCCTTCTGCGGGGGAATCATGTACCTCCTGCAGGAACGGGAACTGAAGAAAAAGCGTTTTGGCCTCTTTTATACCCGGCTGCCTTCTTTAGAGGCACTTGATAGCCTGAATAACCACTGCCTGGCAGTAGGTTTTCCCCTATTAACCCTCGGCATCATAACAGGGTCCATCTGGGCCAAACAGGCCTGGGGAACTTACTGGCAGTGGGATCCAAAAGAGACCTGGTCTCTGATCACTTGGTTTCTCTATGCCGCGCTGCTGCATCAGCGATTTACAGTGGGCTGGAGAGGACGCCGAGCTGCCATCATGGCTATAGTAGGTTTTTCAGCCGCAATGTTTACCCTGTGGGGTGTGACATACCTGTTGGGAGGTATACATTCCTATGCCGGCTGAGAAGATCATGATACTTGGGGTGAATCATAAAACAGCCCCGGTTGAAATTCGTGAACGTTTGGCCTTTGCCAACGACCCGGGTACACCTTACCGGGAACTGGCTGTAATCCCCGGTTGTGATGAATTCTGTTTTCTTTCCACCTGCAATCGGGTCGAGGTTATTTTTGTCTCTTCCACACCAGCGAAAACAGAAAGAAATATCCGTGATTTTCTCTTTAACAGAAGCATGAGCTATGAAGAGGCGGGCAGGTATGTCTATCTGCACCAGGGAGAAGCTGCAATAAGACACCTGTTTCGTGTGGGCGCCAGTCTAGACTCCATGATTGTTGGAGAACCTCAGATCCTTGGGCAGCTGAAGCAGGCCTATTGCGATGCAACGGAACAGAATTCTACCGGTATGATATTAAACCGGATGATGCATAAGGCTTTTTCCGTTGCCAAGCGTATCAGGACAGAGACAGAGATTGGCTCCAGTGCTGTCTCCATCAGTTATGCGGCTGTGGAACTGGCAAAAAAGATATTCGGCAATCTGAAAAACAAGAGGGTAATGCTGGTCGGTGCTGGAGAAATGGCGGAACTGGCGGCTCAGCATCTCATGAACCAGGGAATTGCCGAAGTTATTGTTGCCAACAGAACATTTGAACGGGCGGTGAACCTGGCCCGCTGTTTCAATGGCAAACCTGTTTCCTTAGAAGAACTCATTCCGCAGCTTGAACAGGCCGATATCCTGATCAGTTCGACTGGATCCCCTGAAATAATCCTGAAAAGCAGTGATGTCAGGCCACTCATGCGTCAGCGCCGCAACAGGCCGCTTTTTTTGATCGACATTGCCGTGCCCCGTGACCTTGATCCCAAGTTGAACGATCTGGAAAATGTCTACCTCTACGGTATTGATGATCTGAATAATGTGGTTGACATCAATAAGGCCGAGCGGGACAAGGAAGCTGTCAAGGCTGAGCGAATCGTATCAGAAGAGACCATGAAGTTCAGCCGCTGGCTTGACAATATGGAGGTGAGTCCCACCATTGTCGATCTCAGGAAAATGGCAGATGAGATCTG
>JAFDBU010000123.1 GCA_019313095.1 Deltaproteobacteria bacterium
TACCTTACCGGGTTACTATCGGCAAACGTTTTGTCGAGGAAGGTGAGGTTGAAATCCGGAACAGAAAAGACGGTCAAACACAAAGTCTGTCCCTTGATAGGGTGATGGACGAAGTTATAGGCGCTATCCGGAATGAAATGGCAGCGATGGAAAGATAACAAAATTTTGAATTATAAATGAAAAATTCAAAATTAGATAAAAGATGACCGCATTTGAAGCTATAAAAAAACTTGCCGCAAGCTACTTGCGGGAAGAAGATCTTGTCCCCCTGGAAAAGGCGTTTCACTTTGCGGCAAAGGTGCATGCGGACCAAATACACCCTACATCCGGTGAGCCATACATAGTCCATCTTCTTTCGGTGACCGAAATTCTGCTCACCATGAAGCTTGATCTGCAGACTGTCATTTCAGGTCTGCTGCATGGAGTGCTGAAACAGGAGCCAACACTTTCCATCAAGGAGGTTGAGGAAGAATTTGGTAAAGATGTAGCCAATATCGTTCGGGGTGCCACCAAGATTACCAATGTTCAGTTCAACAGCAAGCTTACCTATCAGGCTGAAAATATAAGAAAACTGCTGTTGGCCATGGCCTCGGATATCAGGGTATTACTGGTCAAGCTTGCTGACCGGCTGCATGATATGCGCTCATATATTCTTGATGAAAAGGAGCGCCAGCGTGAGCTTGCCCTGGAAACCCTGGAACTATATGCGCCACTCGCCAGCCGGCTTGGCATTGATTGGATGAAGCGTGAACTGGAGGATCTGGCCTTCAAATTTCTTTATCCTGATGAGTATAATGACCTGACCGCCAGGATTGAAAGTTCCACAGCTGACCGGGAACATTATGTCAAGGAAGTCAAAGGAATTCTAAGGAAAAAACTTGCAGAGATCAACCTGACCAAATGCGAGATAATCGGCCGCCCCAAACACCTTTACTCCATCTATAAAAAGATCATTGCCCAGAAGATCCCGCTTGAGAAAGTCTATGACAAAGTAGCCTTCAGGATAATTGTCGATACGATAACTGAGTGCTATGAGGCGTTGGGGGTGGTACATGCAAACTGGCCGCCGGTGCCGGGCCGCATCAAAGATTTTATCAGCACTCCCAAGGCCAATAACTATCAGTCCATGCATACCACGGTAATCGGTCCCTACGGCGAATTCATGGAGGTACAGATCCGCACCCGGGAGATGGATAGGGTGGCTCAAGAGGGTGTTGCCGCGCATTGGGCCTATAAGGAAGGCCAGGCTATCAGCAAAGAGGATGCCAAGGTTTTTAAGGGGCTTAAGCAACTCGTCCAATGGCTACAGGAACTCAAAGACCCGAAGGAATTTCTTGATTCGGTCCGGGGCGAACTTTTTGATCCGGACGTCTATGCCTTGACCCCAAACGGCGAGGTAAAAGAATTCCCTCAGGGAAGTACCCCACTTGATTTTGCCTATGTTATCCATACAGAGATCGGAAATACTTGTGTCGGGGCCAAAGTGAACGGTAAAATTGTACCCCTCAAATACAAGCTGCAAAATGGCGATGTGGTGGAAATCATTACCTCGCCGAAGCAGAAGCCCCGTCGCGACTGGTTGTCACTGGTCGGGACGAGCCGGGCAAAGTCACGTATCCGACACTGGCTCCGGCGGGAAGAGAAAGAAAAGGCAATGAATGTCGGGCGCGAGATCTGCGAACGGGAACTGCACAAACATGACACCTCTTTAAAGAAAATTATCAAGACCGGTCACATGAAGCAAATTCTCAAGGCCATGCGCTGCAATTCCCTTGAAGACCTGCTGGGCAAGGTGGGCTCCGGGGCCCTTTCGATACAGAATATCATCAAGGTTGTACAGCCTGAGGATATGAGAACCGAAGAAGAGGAGAAAATTAAAGAACAGGAACTGTTGAGTGTTGCACCATCACAATCTAAACGTGAGAAGCCCGACAGCGAGGGGATCGTAATCGAAGGCGTTGATGATATGCTGGTGAAAATAAGCCAGTGTTGTCTTCCTGTTCCCGGTGATCCAATCATGGGGTTTATAACCACAGGAAGAGGAATTTCAATTCATAAGGCCAACTGTCATAATCTCCTGGCAACAGATCCTCGGCGCAGGGTCGAAGTTGCCTGGACGGCCGATGCCAAAACAGTCCACCGGGCCCAGATTTACCTGGTGACGCAGAACAGAAAAGGGATGCTGGCTGCAGTCAGCAATGCCATCAGTATGGATGATGCCAATATAGTAGAACTGGAGGCGAAAACAACCAATGATAATCTTTCCACCAGCAATATCGTACTTGAAGTCGAAGACCTTGAGCACCTCAGCCGGCTGCTGCAGCATATAAGGCAGATAGATGGAGTCATTGAGGCCCGCCGCAGGTAATACGTTGAAGTGATTGATTCCTTAATGCGTTTAAGATCATCAGTATGTCCAATTGTTTATATGAACCAGTCTTGTTGGGCTTTAATGAAAAGAAGCTTGAGTTTCACCTCGGGAAATCGTTTTCTTCCTGAAATATCAGGAAGTCACTGTTGTCGATGCTGACGGCATTGCATTAATTCCGCCTTTGAAGGATCTCAAGTTTCTGACTTTTGTTAACACATCGTCACAAATAGATTACAATTCTATCTATTACAGCGTTAAGGTTTAATTCCATTAAAGAGCAGACCATCGAAAACCAGGCCCGTTTTGAGGGTAAGATGGAAGAACATCATCATTGTCATATGCAAACAATGCGGTAGCATAACAGACTTTCAATGGCAGTTTTTTGAAGAGGTATCCTTATCGGAGGAAATCAAGGCCTGGGGAACCATTGAGCATATGAATATCATCCTCCAGGGTCTTTGCAAGCAATGTAGTCTTGGGTAAAAGGCGAAATAAAGTATGCTTTCATTCCATGCAGAGAAAGACCCCTTGCTTTGAAATGGGCTTTGCATTGAATGTTTTATGTTTTACCTGGCTTGGATTTATGATAGATCAAGATATGTAAATGCAGTGAAGAAAAAAATAATTACAGGAGGTAACCTTATGAGTGATGAAAGCAAGTGCCCGGTAACGGGCAGAAGCAGCAGACAAGTAGCTGGCGGTGGCACGTCGAATCGGGACTGGTGGCCGAACCAGTTGAACCTTCATATTCTGCATCAGCACTCCAATAAGTCCAATCCCATGGGCGAGGATTTTAATTACTCTGAAGAGTTTACGAAACTCGACCTTGATGCTCTGAAGAAGGACCTTTACGCATTGATGACCGACTCGCAGGACTGGTGGCCGGCTGACTACGGTCACTATGGCGGACTTTTCATCCGGATGGCATGGCACAGCGCTGGCACATACCGCATGGGCGACGGCCGCGGCGGAGCGGGTTCCGGCAATCAGCGCTTAGCGCCTCTCAACAGCTGGCCTGACAATGTGAACCTTGACAAGGCGCGCCGTCTACTCTGGCCGATCAAGCAGAAATACGGCAACAGGATATCCTGGGCTGACCTGATGATCCTCGCCGGCAACTGCGCTTTGGAGTCGATGGGGTTCAAGACCTTCGGTTTTGGCGGCGGGCGCGTGGACGTATGGGAGCCGGAAGAGGACATTTATTGGGGTAGCGAGGACACCTGGCTCGGAGACAAGCGCTACTCCGGTGACCGGGACCTTGAGAACCCCCTTGCCGCAGTGCAGATGGGACTTATTTACGTTAACCCGGAAGGACCGAACGGTAAGCCTGACCCGGTTGCGTCCGGCAAAGATGTTCGTGTAACCTTTGGGCGTATGGCCATGAACGATGAAGAGACCGTCGCACTTGTTGCGGGCGGGCATACATTCGGTAAATGCCATGGCGCCGGCCCTGCGTCGCATGTGGGACCGGAACCGGAGGCCGCCCCCATCGAAGCGCAGGGACTTGGCTGGAAGAGCAGCTTTGGCAGCGGCAAAGGCGGCGATACGATCAGCAGCGGTATCGAGGGCGCCTGGAAACCGAACCCGACCAAATGGGACATGGGCTATTTGAAGGTCATGTTCAAATACGAGTGGGAACTGGTCAAGAGCCCGGCTGGCGCACATCAATGGCTTGCCAAGGACGTAGCAGAAGAGGACATGGTGGCTGATGCGCACGACCCGTCGAAGAAGCACCGGCCGATGATGACCACGGCGGACCTCTCTTTGCGTTTCGACCCTATATACCAGCCGATCGCGCAGCGCTACCTGCA
>JAFDBU010000124.1 GCA_019313095.1 Deltaproteobacteria bacterium
ATGGCCGGTGTAAATAATAAAGAGATCCGGCTGGTAATGAACCAGTTCCTCCATCAGGTGTGCCACCCGGTAGCTGGCATAGCTGATGCCTCCAGCATTTATTACCTCCCATTTCTTATTTCGATCAGCTACCGGCAGAAGTTCACGAAGCCAGCCGGCAAAAGAGGTTGTATCATCGTAAGGACGGCCGTATGTTGTTGAGCCGCCAAGACAAAAGATCCGGTAGGTGTCTGGTCCTTTTTCCCGAGAAAAACTCTGTTTATTGAAAAAATCTTTTTTGTTGGGAGCGGTCACCAGCAACTGGCCAGTTTTTGATTCCGCTAGCGGAACAAAAAGAGGCGCATTGGAAGAAAAACCGACAAACGGATCTTCCGTCTTAAATGCAGGGCTGAACCCCAAAAGAGCCCAAACCCCTTCAAGCAGGATAAAAAAGATCAGGATAGATGCGACAGGCAAAATAATAGCCTGCCAGAGGGGGATGCGTCGAGTTGTATTCGGAGATGATTTTGATTTGGGGTATGAACCGGAATGAGGTTGTTTTTCAGGCATCGAAAGGAGAAATTTGGTCGTGATTTATTTTCAAGATTACCGGCGTCTGGTCTCATCAATTAAGTTGTTACATATGAATAAGTATATCATTCTCCGTCAAGAAGTTTGTCAACTGATTAACATCAGCACTTGACAAATATGCAGTACTCTAATTTAAATGAATTATGTTGAATCTTCAGCCATGTTTTCTTGTAAAAAGAAAAAGGCAACATCTATCATCACCGTAAATAGGGGGAGGCATGAAGATTGAAAAAATTGTAAAGGTGTTTTCATTTTGTGCAGTTGGCCTTCTATTGGCTCCCAATTGGGGTACTGCGGGTCAACTTGAGGTTAATTCCCACTCGAGCCTGGCTTTTTTTGAGCGTGATACCAAAACTGAAAACAGTTTGTCCCTGATTCCGTTTTATGAATACCTGGGAGTGAATTACGTATCCGATGTTCAAGGGTTGTCTTTTCATGGGTATGGATGGGGCAGAGTCAATTTTGGGGACAATAATTATTATCAGGATGAAAACGACGGAGAGATTCTGTATGGGTATCTGAAGTACAGGCTTGACAAGGCAAATGCCAGCATGATGCTTGGACGGCAGCAGCTGTTTTCGGGAGTTGCCAATGCTAGTCTGGACGGCCTGAGTATGCAGGCTGCATTGGGGGCAAACTTTAATATATCGCTTTATGGCGGATCACCTGTAGCCCTGTCGAAAGATGGGCGCTCGGGTGATTCAATCGTTGGCGGTCGGATCGCAAACTTCTTGTCAGGTCTCTATGAACTGGGACTTTCCTATAAAAAAATTCGTAATGATTCCACCGATGATGATGAAAAGCTAGGGTTTGATATCTCGCTGAACCTGCCTTATTCCATAGGCTTTAACGGATTTTCTTCATTAAATATGTTGACCGACAACTGGGCTGAACATTCCTATGAGATGCGGGTCCAGGCCGGTTCTTTCCAGGTCCGCCCCTTTCTGCAGCTTTTTCAATATGATGATTATTTTTCCAGCAGCAAAGAAAGCCCCAATCCTTTCAAGTTTCTTGCCGGCAGCGGTGAAGAACTGACGATAATCGGGGCGGAAGTCGATTGGTTCGGAACTGAATCGTATGAAGTGAATCTGAAGGCGAAAAATATTGACTATGATCTGCGGGGAGATGCAAGCCAGTATTTTTCCGGCACACTGATCAAGCACCTGGAGGATATGTGCCAGGTGGGGCTGGAGCTGGGAGTCATGGCCGGCGATACATCCTTTAACGATTACCTGATCGGAAGAGCTTTTGTCTACTGGGACAGATTGCCGGAAGCCTTTCCTCTTGAGTTCGTCAGCTCTGATCTCGTCTTTGTCAACTACAGGGAGGACATATACGGGCAGAGTAATTCCACCTTCATCTCTCTGGGGTCCGGGAAGACATTTTTTGATAAAGCATTGGCTATGAAATTCTCTCTTGATTACAGCAAAGATCCTTATTTTGATAATGACTTCAGCTCGAAGCTGGTTGCAGAATATACCTTTAGGAAAGAATAGAAAATAAGACTATCAATGTTCGCCTCAACAGGAGAAGAACAATGTTTGGAAAAATGAAATTTGTTGGCGGAATGTTGTTTTTAACCTTACTTTCCGTATATGCCTGTGCCTCCAAACAGGGCTCCGGTTATATTTTCCCTCCAGTCCACCCGGAAGAGCTGGAACAGGGACGGCCAATCTGTTCGGACTGTCATGAGGAAAGTGACAGAATTGTTTATGCGCGTTTCAACCATACGGTCACTTTTACGGATAACCATCGATTTCTTGCCTATCAGTATGAGCAGGCATGCAACATGTGTCATCAGCAGCAATTCTGTGATGAGTGTCATGGGGTAAGGGTGGAAGAGAAACCGTCTGCAAAGAACAAGACTTCAACCTTTCGGCGTACTCCGCACCGGGGGGACTATCTTTCCCGTCACCGGATTGACGGGAGGGTTGATCCTACATCGTGTTTTCGTTGCCATGGTAACCCAAAGACGGCTGAAACCTGTGCGCCTTGTCATGGGTAAACATCGAAGGAGAAAAAGATGATACGTCTATTTGTCTTACTGCTTTTACCGCTTCTGCCCTTGGCCCTGACAGGGTGTTCCGACGGGAACTCCAGTGCTCCCCCCGATAATGGACCACATCCGCTGACTTATATCAAGACGCATCCCGCGGATGCCCTGGCTGTTCCCGGATTCGAAGATTGTGTCAGCTGTCATGCTGCAGACCTGAGTGGAAGCGGCCAGGCGGTCAGCTGCTATTCCTGCCATTCCTATAATGATACACCGCCGTTTATCATTCACCCGGCTGATTGGGTAGACCCGTATTTCGATCATCGCGGTTATGCTTCTGCCAATGGTTTCACCTCGTGCTCCAATTGCCATGGTGCCGATTTGCAGGGCAGTGCTGCAGCACCCAGCTGTTTCACCTCCGATTACAATGGCCGTGGCTGTCATCCCGACGGCCCCGGCCAGGCGCCGCATCCGGTGGATGGCAGCTATCTGGACGGCACAAATCATGGTCCTGAGGCCAAGGCTGACCTGACCGTCTGCCAGGCCTGCCATGGACAACTCGGGGGACCGGGAAGTAATCCCCGTTTTAATATCGGCATCAATAGTGTAAACGGTACAGGCTGTGAGGCCTGCCACGGTATCAACTATGCCCATCCTGCCGACTGGGCCGGTCCGAATAACACCTTCCATTACTCGGCATCAAATATCGAAAATGCGTGTACCCTGTGCCATGGGGCCGCCCTTGACGGCGCCGGCGGGGTCGGGGGCAGTTGTCTTGGCTGCCATGATTCAACAATAGATTTTACCCTTGACTGCGTGGCCTGTCACGGCTATCCGCCGGACGGTACCCCTGATGTTGCTACTGCTACAGGTGTAGATCACCGTGCTGCTGCTAGTATCTTCCATGATATCTGTGTTGT
The DNA here is from genome assembly GCA_019313095.1 of Deltaproteobacteria bacterium. Lineage (GTDB taxonomy): Bacteria > Desulfobacterota > Desulfobulbia > Desulfobulbales > BM004 > BM004. Next base: position 3,484 of record JAFDBU010000124.1, read on the forward strand.
GTGTCATGGTATGAAGGAATCCGATACGGAAGGTAGTTTTGCTGTTGCAGAGAATTATCTGTTGTTCGACAAGGGAAGCGACAGTATTGGTGACCATTGGGACGGAAACATAGATATGAATGCAAGTACCGACTACGACCCGATCAGTTTTGGGTGTAATGCCGCATGCCATATCAACGATGCTGCCCATCAACTTTCCGATTCTGGGTTGGCGGTGGAATTGAAAGAGTTCGGTCTTAGCGATACAGTCCCACATCCTGTCGATAAATCCTTTTTTCTTCCTCAGAATCACGGACCAGCGGCAAAGGGACAGACCGCAGCCTTTCCAGACGGCATGGCCGATTGCCGGTTGTGTCATGCCCAGGGTGACCCCAATCCGCGTTTCAATGTCGGTATTGTTTTAGCGGGCGGTATCGGTTGTGAGGGCTGCCACAACGAACTGACGGCCCATCCGTCGAATTGGTATGATCTATTTAGTAGACACGGGGACATAGAACCAGACAAGTTCACCACTATGTGCACCCTCTGTCATGGTGCTAATCTCGGCGGGGCGGCCGATGGCGGCGTCGGCCCTGCCTGTATCGCCTGCCATACAGTTGATCCGGTAGCCAATTCAAGCGGTTGCGTTTCCTGTCATAACATACCGCCGGACGGGAATGCCCCAGCCGGCAACGTACGGCCCAACAGCCAGGGGCAACATGATAATGACGGTCATAGTAGTCTCATCAACATTGATCCCGGCCAGACTTGCTCTCGTTGCCACAACGGGGCAGGCTTCGGGACTGCAGCACATTTCGACACATCCAGGCCGACGGATGTCAAATTTCTTCATCCCGACGCCTCCGATACTATTACGAATATCTCCACAGTCGATAACACGACCTGCAATGGAGCCTGTCACATCGGTTCCATTACAGTTGATCATAATAATGCAACCTGGTATACCACTCCATAAATATTAATTATTAATAACATATACAATGTATTAAATGTAAAACAGAAACCGACGATAACTGATTAATAGAAAGAAAAGCCAGGTACTTTGTTATA
>JAFDBU010000125.1 GCA_019313095.1 Deltaproteobacteria bacterium
AACCTGGTGGTGGACAAGGAAAAGTCGGATGCCAAAGGCATCAGTACCGAAGCAGTTTCCCGGAGTGTCCGCATCGCTTTAAACGGTATGGCTGCAGGGCTGGCACATTATGAAAATGAAAAAGAGCCTGTTGATATTTTTCTGAGACTGCCCCTGGGAAAAAGAACGCATCAAACTTTACTGCAAAGCATTGGTATACCTGGAGTCGACGGCTCCCTCGTCCCTCTGGGTTCACTGATACAGGTTGAAGAAGAATATGCCGAGAAAACCATCTACCATAAAAATCTCAAACAGGTCACCTATGTCACGGGCGATGTTGCCGGCTCCAAAGAAAGCCCGATCTATGCCATACTGGAGTTAAAGGAAAAGTTGAAGCAGCTCGAACTGGCAGAGGGGTATGAACTGAAACAGTACTCGGCAGTCCAGCCCTGGCTGGAGGACAGGTATGCCATGAAATGGGACGGAGAATGGCATATCACCTACGAGGTATTCCGTGACCTGGGCCTTGCTTTCGGGGCCGTGATGATCCTCATCTACGTCCTGGTCGTTGCCTGGTTCCGGAGTTTTGTCACCCCCCTGGTTATCATGGCGCCCATCCCCTTAACCCTGGTGGGCATACTTCCCGGACACTGGCTCTTCGGTGCCTTTTTTACCGCAACATCCATGATCGGTTTTATCGCGCTTGCCGGCATAATTGTGCGCAATTCCATCCTGCTGGTTGATTTTGTCCAGATGGAATGGCGCGACCGCGGTGATCTCAAAACAGCACTGATCACTGCAGGAGCGGTGCGGTTCCGTCCCATTGTCCTGACTGCCGCAGCCGTGGTGGTCGGATCCTTTATCATGCTCTTTGATCCGATCTTCCAAGGACTGGCCATAGCGATGATGTTCGGTGCTGTGGCTGCAACCGCCTTGACTCTCATCGCCGTGCCGCTGCTCTATTATGAGTTCTTCAAGAAACGACCCTGCCCTCTGGATGAAGAGGAGAAGGAAATGGAAAATTGAGAATTGCAAGAAACGCGTAAAACAAAAGTCAGACAGAACCAAAAAATATCATCAGCTGAATACTGCGCGCTGAGTTTTTAATGTTGATATCTAACAGCTAATTACCACTTATTCTTCAAACGCCCGATATCCTTTTCAAGAAATTTTTTCAGGCGGCGCTGGTACCAGGCATGTCCTATCCAGAGTTGTTTATACGCTTCCTTTTCAATACGGTCTGAAACCCGGGGACGCACACGGCGCCAGAGATCACGCTTATAGGCTGTTTCAAAGGGGATGAGACTGTCCAGATCTTCCAGGGTGTTTTTCTTAAACCCCGGAAAGATAAAGTTGTTAATGACAACGCCGGTTACAGCGACAACCAACAACGCGGCAAGAGAAGGAAAAACCATAACCCGGTCATCAAAAGCTCCGGAAAAAAGCGAACCGAGCAAGGTTTTTTTTGGAAATCCTGCCGCCAGCTTGAGCAGCAGGTCAGCAAACCAGAAAACCAGGAGGGAAACCAGCAGGCCAATTTTTAGCACCTTCTGCATCCGGGCACCAAAACCGGTTTTAAAGGCTGCCAGTGCTTCAGCCTGCAGGTCCAGCTCCCGGACACCCCTTTCAGCTTCCTGGAACACATGGTTGATACGCATGGTCGGCGCGGTCTCAACCGCGCGTTTCAATTCTTCCCGCTCACTGACCCACGACTCGACACCCTGGGGAGGCACATCACCTTCCCTGGCGGCAAAAGTGAGGTATATTCGCGGAATGTCCTTGCGGCCTGTCATCTGTGAAAGATTCCAGCACAGAGTCCCGTAAGCCCGAACCAGATCAGGGACATTATCACACTCGTCAATCCTGTTCAGAACGTAAAGAACCCTGTCCTCTCCCGTTGAACCTGGCAGTGTACTCCTGATTGCCTGGTAGGTCTCCTTGATCGTGCCTGCCTTGTGCGGGTCAAACATCAAAATAATAAGGTCAGCCAGCCTGGCCAGTTCTCCCACTACCCCGAGATAGTCATAACCACGGTCCTTTTCAGTAACCGAATCGAGCATGCCGGGCGTATCTATAATGGCAAAATTTTCCAGGAGCGGCGATTGCACCTTTTTCATGCGCAGATGTGAAAAAAGTCTTTCACCAAATGGTCTGAGGGGCGCAAACGGCAGACGCTCATCGTTAACTATGGTGCCGCCCGGTATTTCTTCTTCGCTTTCACCTTCCGCCGGAATTGTCAGGATGGTAAAACTGTCGTCAGTCGGTGCCTGCCCGGTCCTTTGCACGGGCATATCAAGAAGTTCGTTTATAAATGTGGATTTACCTGAAGAGTAATTACCGATGACCAGGACCAGGGGCTTCCACATGAGCGGGGTCAGTACATCCTGCATGGATACACCGTACCGTTTGTAAATCGGAGACATTTTACTCCGCAGCAGCTTATCCAGTTTTTTGATAAGGGCCTTGGCAGCCTTTTCGTCTTTCATTTTCACCCCCGGTGATCCCTGTTTTCAGGATTATTCCTCTTATTCATTACAGCAGCCTTTCAGGCGGCAGAATTTCTCACCAACTGTATACTTATCTTTACCCTTATTATCAGGGACTTGCAAGCTCTACTCACAGATTCTCTACGCCTCGTATCTGTCAAACTCATAAGCCTTGCGTCTTAGGCGGGCAGAATTCTTCAGGACCCCTACACGATCATCAACGTAATCGATAACCCTGGGCTGTTTGCCGGAAGCCGGCCTGAGAATACGGCCGATTACCTGGTGCAACCGGCCGCTGAATTTGATCGGCGTAGTAAGAACAAGGGTGTTTAGATTTGCTGCATCAAAGCCTTCCCCCACCAACTGCAGGGTTGAGACAAGAACCTTGACCTCGCCTCGATGCAGTGATTTTACAATAGCGGAACGATCCCTGGCGGATTGTTTGCCTGTCAGGATACTTACCTGCAGCCCTTTACCAACAAGCAGGTTCGCCAGCTGCTGACAATGAGCCACCCGGTCACTGACAACGAGTATTGTACCTTTTGAATCTAAGGCCTCTTGATAGATATCATCGGTAATCTGTTTATTACGGGCTGAATTTTTCGTCAGGGAATTTATAAGGGACTGATAGTTGCCCCGGAAAACATATTTAAAATCAGTGACCCTTTGGATGAATTCAGGCTTGAGTACCGCGCCGCTTTGTCTTAGCTTTTCAGGATCAACCTGGTGAACGCGGTCACCCATGTAGAGATAGATCAGGCGGGTAAGCCCGTCTTCCCTGCGATAGGCTGTTGCTGACAACCCGAGCATGAAATAAGAATCGAACCTTGTGACCACTTCGGTGAAAAGGCTGGCGGGCACCCGGTGGCATTCGTCAACAACAAGATGCCCGAAACAGGGTACCAGTTCATCCAATCTCCTGCGTGCCGTATTGACAATTGCAATAGAGAGCGGCTGCAGGTCAAATTTCGAGTCACCGATAAGTCCCGCTTTGAGGCCCATAAACTGTCTGATTCGTTCCTCCCACTGGTACATCAGCTCCCGGCTGTGCACAATAATTAAAGTCGGCTGACGCCTTTGGGCTATAACGGCAAGTGCCATTATTGTCTTACCCGACCCGGTACCGGCGACCAGAACCCCAAAATGTTTGCGCTGAATAGCTGTCACCGCCTCCTGCTGATAGGGACGCAGCTCACCCAGGAAATTGAATTCCACTTCCCCCAGCCTGCGCCTGCAGTCTTCAATTTGCGGCCCACGGCCCATATATTTTTTACAGAGTTCTACAGACCGGGCTGCAAAACCCCTGGGAAAGACAATGGAGGCTTCAGCCATTTCGTAAAAAAAGAGTTTCTGCTTGAAATTCCTGCCTACCCAGCGGCCGTATTTTTTTGCAGCCTGGTATTTAGGATTGTCAACCGTAAGTCTGTTCTGCAGTTCCGCCATAAAGGGCCTGGATATTCCCGCCAGCCTGCATTGGCCGGCAACCGTCAGCACTGGGCCTTTTATTTTCTCATCCTTGTTTCCGCTGTCCTGCATCGCTCTGCTGCAATTTTCTAGAATTTATTGTTTTAACCTCATGGTTTAAAAAACACTTTGATGAAGATTTTTGCTGTCTCTCCTTTGACCTTGGTGCATTTGATATTATATTATTGCTTCAGTTACCCTATCCGGCAATCAGTTTATACATTTTCATTATGAAAAACATTATTCATATCATACTGGCCTTTATAATCGGTGGACTTACCTTTGTCTTCCTGGTAAAAAAAATGAAGGACGACTGCATCCCCTGACTGCTGGCTTACGGCACACTCGGTATGGGTCTCATATCGTATTATATACTGACAACATATTTCTAAACTAATTAGTTCATGGCCATTCAAGAAGACGACTATGAAAGTTAACGGCAACCACTACCGGACCATCTGGCCCAAACAGGATAATCCGCGCATCATAGAGATAATTGACCAGCGCTATCTGCCCCATAAATTTGTTATTGAGGAACTTGCCGCAGTAGACGACTTTGTCACGGCAATCAAGGACATGCATGTAAGAGGTGCTGGACTTATCGGGGCCACAGCTGCCTATGCCATGTACTGCGCTGT
>JAFDBU010000126.1 GCA_019313095.1 Deltaproteobacteria bacterium
AAGATATTGAACAGCTTGCCACCTTGAAGTTTGAAATTGGAAGATTCTTGGATACCTCGGAAATTGACGGCATACTGCATTTCTATCCCCACGGGAATGCGTGATCTGTTTTCATGATCGACACCACTGTTGACAACCATATTCACACCAGACTGTGCCACCATGCCCGTGGTGAGTTGGAGGAATATGTCCTATCAGCGATTAACAAAGGTCTGCGGAAAATCTTCTTTCTTGAACATCTCGAAGTCGGGATTGACTATTTTGAATCGACCTGGCTCACTGATGATGATTTTGCTTACTATCATGCCGAGGGCAAACGGCTCAGGGAAAAGTACCGGGACGAAATCTCAATTGGCCTAGGTGTGGAGGTTGGCTACAATCCTCGTTGTGTCACTGAAATTGAGCAGCGGCTTGCCCTGCAAACATGGGACCGCATCGGCATATCCTATCACTTTCTGGAGACCGATTCAGGCCACCTCAATATGGTCAGCAGCAAACAGATTAATATTGACCGGCTCGATCAATACGGTATTGATGATGTGTTGGACCGTTATTACAAAGACCTGATGGATGCTGTAAAAAAACTTCCCGGCCAGGTCCTCTGCCATATTGACGCGGCACTCCGGCACCATCCCAAGGCTAAACTCAAACCGTCACACCACGCACTTCTTGATGAGCTTCTTGATTTAGTTGCGGACAAAAACATGTACCTGGAAGTGAATACCTCAGGCTACAAGACAAAAGGTGAACCATACCCCTCACTGACAATCCTGAAAAAAGCGGTGAAACGGAACATTCCCCTGGTAGCTGGCTCGGATGCCCACTGTCCAGAGGATGTCGGGAGATATTTTGACAGACTTCCCGGGCTGATGGAAAAAATCATTGACCGCGGTCAGGTCGCTGACGGAGTTTAGCAGCAACACAGTATTGTCTGCTCTTTCCAAAGCCAGATTGTTTATTTTTTTATGTTGTTTCTGGCTGCTGGGAACCTGCGGATTGGCACTTTTTTTAATATGCATTTCCGAGCATGGCATCTTTCAATCCCGCGTCAGCCGGCTTGCTTCCGAGCCATATTTTTAGCAGTGCACGATAGAAATCTTCTCCGGCAACAGATCCCTTCAGCATATCATTAAGCCATATCCGGCTCCCCTGTTCCGGCGTATAGTCAAGCCGTATCACATCCCCTTTACGAACAGTGGTAAAAAAAGAGTTGAAGCGGTTGATGCTCTCCCGCAGCACTCTGAGTTCCTCAGCAGAATTATTGGACTCAAATCCTTCGTTCCAGCCATCGACAAGCTTTTCAGCACTGACTTCTTTATAGAGGAAGCTCATAACTATTCGTTTGGCTCCGGGGTCAGACAATATCTGTGCAGCTGTTGCCTGTTTTCTGGTCAGATATAAGGCCCCGACATAAATCTTTACAAAAAATTTCTTCCGGATTCCTGCCCCGTTTAACACCAGCAACGTGCTCTCCATGGTGTCGGTTTCAGGCACTGTAACTTCTGCTATTTCCCGGGCGCGGCTTGCCTGCACCGAAAAAATCAATATTACGGCAGAACAGAGCAGAAAGACTTTGCTAAATGTGAGAACATTAAATGGATTTTTCATATTTAATCCCCAATCTTTCTGCCGTTACCATTTCATAGTAATCGTTGCCTGCAAGGTCGTTTATGACCACTGCTGGGAAATTGACCACTTCAAAGCGGAATAAAGCTTCAGGACCTGCATCTTCAAATGCCACCAGTTCACTCTTGATAATTGATTTTGACAAAAGTGCCCCGGCTCCACCGACTGTTGCAAGATAAATAGCCCCATGCTTTTTCATAGCCTCCCGGACAGGCATGGTACGTGATCCCTTGCCCAGGGTACCCTTTAAACCAAGTTCCAGAAGTCTTGGGGTGTAGGCATCCATCCGGTAGCTCGTGGTGGGGCCGGCTGCACCTATTACCTGTCCCGGTCTGGCAGGGCTTGGGCCGACATAGTAGAGCAGTTGTCCTTTCAGGTCCAGCGGCAACTCTTTGCCCTCGTCCAGCAAGGCAACCAGCCTGCGATGCGTCTGGTCACGGCCTGTAAAAAGTGTGCCGGTCAGACTGATGAGGTCGCCTGCCTGCAAGGTTTCCAGAACTTTCGGTTCAAACGGGATGACAACGGGTTTGAGATTTTCAAAAAATCCTTTATCAAGCTCAGGTCTTTGCATTTTTAATTTCCATAAAATTTATAATGTAAAGCGGTTATTTAATTTTCCCAAGGTGTGATTATTTTTCTGATCAATAGACTTTAAAAAATTACTCTTTCGCCACTTAAAGAACATGAATAAGAATGCAGCAGATGCGCGAAAGAATCTGTTCCGGTATAGTAGTTTCTTTGTGGAACAGATGATGACAAAGCAGATGCTGTAATATCATTCGTACTCCACTACAATTCAATTTCCTTATGTCGATGTGCATGGCACTGTATATTAACAGCTACCGGCAGGCTGGCAATGTGGGTTGGATATGTTTCTATATGGACCGCCAGGGCAGTATTTACTCCGCCCCAGCCCATGACACCCTGTCCTTCCCGGTTGATTCTTTCCAGAATTCTCTGCTCAATTTCAACAACCTTTGGATC
>JAFDBU010000127.1 GCA_019313095.1 Deltaproteobacteria bacterium
CGTTCTTCAGATTTTCAATGGCACGGCTGACATTTGACCAGTTGGTATTCTGGGTGAGCACTGCGCCGACCATGATCTCAAGTGGTGTCTCGCCGGGCCACCATCCCTGTGGCCCAAAGTGCTCAAGCAGGATATTATAGATTTCGTAAACCTTGTTCATTATTCAAATAACTGTTTTGGGGAATAACCGACTATATTTTTTTACTATTCGCCATGTTACTTTTAAGTAATTTATCGATTTTGAAACCAGGAATTTTGAGCAAGATCAAAGAAATCGAAGAATTACGCGGAGGCTTACAGGTGGTACGTCGAGCAAGTAATTCTAGAGATTGACGCAGATATTGACTTAAAAAAACTTTTCAAAACGAAAAATTCAATCCCCGAAGCAGATGCCAATTTCCCGGGCCGTCAGCACCTTATCATTATCCATGTTAACCATTCTCCTGGACTTGATAGCCTCAGCCAGAGGTACCGCCTTCATGACAGGTGTTGCCAGCGCCACCATATGATCAAATGTTTCAGACTCAACCAGACGGAGGGCCGCGGCTCCGAAGCGCAGGGCCAGCAACCGGTCAAAAGTGGTAGGGGTGCCGCCTCTCTGCAGGTGTCCCAGGACCAGGGACCTTGTATCTTTTTTTGTTTTTTCCCTGATCTTTCGGGCGACCAACTCTCCCACTCCACCCAGGACCACCTCCTGCCTGCCGATTTCCCCTTCCCGGCAGACCACGTCGCATCCCTTTTCCTGTGCTCCTTCAGCAACGACAACAATGGCATAATTTTTACCATGCAGTTCGTTATCGGAGATCTTTTCACACACTTTATCAATATCAAAAATTATTTCCGGGATCAGAATGATATCAGCCCCTCCCGAAATTCCCGAATTAAGCGCAATCCAGCCGGACTCACGCCCCATGACCTCAACTACCATGACCCTGTCATGCGATTTAGCTGTTGAATGCAGTTTGTCCAGGGCTTCTGTTGCTGTCGACACCGCGGTGTCAAAACCAAAGGTCAGATTCGTTGCTTCAAGGTCATTGTCAATGGTTTTGGGAACTCCAACTACCGGCATGCCCAACTGGGCAAAACGATGCGCTATTGCCAGACTGCCGTCACCGCCAACCGCTATGTGGCAGGAGAATCCCATCCGGTTAAAGTTCTTCATAATTCTTTCTGACACGTCACGGATTAATGTTTCGCCGGCCAGATTCTCGACAGGCATGGCAAAGGGATTCCCTTTATTGGTGCTGCCGAGTATGGTTCCCCCGGTTGGTGTGATGTCTTCAACTTTTTCAGGAGTCAGCCGTACCAGTTCATCCAGGTCAAGCAAACCCAGATAACCGCTGCGGCTGCCATAAACTTCCCAGCCGCGAAGATGAGCTGATTTAACTACTGCATAAATAACTGCATTCAGCCCCGGCGCATCACCGCCGCCTGTAGATATCACTATTTTTTTCATTTTTCACCCTGACTGCCTGTATCAACTTAATTTGAAAAATATTCGTTGCAGGAGCTTCTCCCTTTTTAAAACCGTCTAGTACCGCTCTCTAGTTCATTTTGCATAATATCGCAATATACTGCTTCTGACAAGCAGTGCCTCACTCTTTTACAATCCATCTTTTATGGACATTTCAAATGTAAAATCAACATTATAATGAGTTGTCTCGGCTGAATCTTTTTTTCCTATATTGACTTATTTCATCATGTTCCTTAAAGTAATGATTGTAAATTTTTGACTCAGGTTTGTCTGCAACTATCTGCGGGCCAGACTTTCCGGTTACACGGTTTTTATCTGGCCTGAAAGAATGCAGACGTCAAGATTAAATAATAGGCAAGGAGTGTAAGTAATGTTTGAAGTAACGGAATTAGCAACACAAAATCTTAAATCGTACATGGAGCAGAACAACATAGATTCTGCCCTCCGCGTTGCGATCATGGGGGGTGGCTGAGCGGGTCCCTCTTTAGGTCTGGCTCTGGATGAGCCCAAAAAATCGGATGCAAAGTACGAGCAGGATGGTTTGACTTTTCTGGTCGACAACAACCTGCTGCAAACCTGCGGCACAATCAAGATCGATTTTATTGATGCCGGTATGCGGTCTGGATTTTCAATCAGCTCCACAAATCCCATTGGTGGCGGAGGCTGCAGCAGCAGTGCTTCCTGCGGTTCAAGCTGCGGTTGATCTTTTTGTACTAAACCTTTTATACCCCCGCGCAGTTTTCTGCCGGGGGTTTTTTTATGGAGTCATAAAGTAGTGAGGTGTTGGGGGAAAAGATTTTTTAACACTATTCCAATATCTCAACACTCCAATCCAGTTCCCACCCATGACTTCCATACGCTGACCACCACATGTTAAAAACTGGCCTCTGGCAGCTGATAGCTGACAATCCGGTCTCCTGTTTCCTGCCCCTGTTCTTGACAGATCAAAAGAGCGAACTTACCATTTCAATCATCTGCTAATCTTATTTTTCTTAATAATTTACATATATTGATTCATTGCGGAGGAAAACATGCAATTTGATAAATTTACCATAAAATCTCAGGAGGCTATCCAGGAATCACAGAATATTGCTGAACGTAACGGCCAACAGGAGATTAAACCCGAGCACCTTTTGACCGCACTTCTTGCACAACAGGACGGCGTCATTATCCCGGTTCTGCAGAA
>JAFDBU010000128.1 GCA_019313095.1 Deltaproteobacteria bacterium
AGGGCATTACATGAGATTTCAGTTTCCTGCTTTGGCGAACAGATGCCTTACCTCTGGAGGAATTATCCATGATTGACTACCAAACAATTGAAGACCGTAGCGCCTGTGCCATCATCGCCTTTGTTGACAAGCGCGGCCGTTCCAGCCATGCCGCCATAGACCAGACAATTGATGCTCTCCGCAAGATGGGGCACCGTTCGGGTGATATAAACGGCGAGGGAGACGGCTGCGGTATCTGCACCGATATTCCCCGTGAAATCTGGAGCCGGCGCCTGGCAGACAACCGGTTGAGCCCATATCTGGCAGAATCAAGGAGTTTTTTCGTCGGGCATATTCTGCTGCCTGCTGATATCAAGTCCGAGGCTGACCATATTCTGGCCCGGCTGCGCGAACTCTTCAAAACCGGGGATGCCGGTCTACTGATAGAAAATACAGGCTCCACCAGGGACGGTGAACTTGGGCCGCGGGCCAGAATGGATGCCCCGCTGTTCTGGCAGGTTGGGGGCCTTATAGAAACGCAGGACAAACAGCTGGCGGCGAGGAGTCTCTTTGAGCTGCAGTTAAAGATCGAGCAGGAGTTCGCCGGGGTGCATGTCAGTTCGCTCAGCCTGGATTCAGTGATCTTCAAGCTGCAGGGTGTACCCGATCTGCTGCCCCGGGTCTTTCCTGAGTTGATGGATGAGAATTTCAGATCGGTGATGGCCCTTGGCCACGGCAGGTACTCAACCAATACTCTCCCGACCATAGAACGGACACAGCCCTTTTCCCTGCTGGGGCATAACGGTGAGATCAACACGATCGAGCGTTTGCGCTTCACGGGCAGGGCCCTTGGAATCGAGACAGTACCTGGTGGCAGCGACTCGCAGGATCTCAACCGCATTATCGAAGGACTGGTGAACAGGTATGGACTTGATATCATAGAGGCCTTTGAGATGGTATTCCCGGCCATTTATTCTGAAGCCGCATATTATCCCAGTGAACTGCAGGAGGTGTATACCTTCTACCGCTGGTTTTTTCCATGCTCGGCCCAGGGGCCTGCCGCAGTTGTCAGTCGCTTTGGCGATATCTGTCTGGGCTCGGTAGATGCGTTGGGTCTGAGGCCGTTGTGGTTCGGAGAGTCGGATTACAGCTATTTCCTGTCATCTGAAAAAGGGGTTGTGGACCTGGAACACACAATGCATGATCCACGACCCCTTGGCCCTGGTGAGAAAATTGCCATATACGGCGGCCGGGGTGTCAGGGCTGAAGTTCTTGATTACGGAGACATTCAGAAAAAACTGGTCGAATTGCTGCAGGCCAGGACCAGGACAAAAAGATATTTTTCTTCTCTTTATAAGGGATTGCCAGATCAGACTGCAGAGGACGAAATGGTTGCAAGAGGTCATAATGGGGCCATGCCTTCATTAAATCTGCTGGCTGCCTTTGGCTGGCGCCAGTATGATATCTGGATCCGGAAGCAGGTTTCACATCAGGGAAGGGAAGTTATCGGTTCACTCGGTTTTACGGGGCCCCTGGCCGCATTTGCTCCGGAATCGCTGCCAAATATATCAGACTATGCCAAGGAGATGGTGGCAGTGGTAACGAACCCGGCAATTGACCGGGAACGGGAAAGAGAGCATTTTACCCTGCGCACCATCCTCGGCAGCCGTCCTGACATCAGCGGTGACCGTTCTGTACCGCCGCTGGCTTTGGAACTGCAAAGCCCGCTCCTGATTGACAAAACATCATTGGCACCCTTTGTTGAACCGGATGTATGCCGAAAGGTGAGCCGGGAATTCAACACCTGTCTTTATGAAGATGTCTATGATTTTTTCACCGGCCACGGACGGGATGATTTCCTGATCTGCAGCCTTGATTCCACCTTCAATGCCGGTTCCAGTCTGAAGGATCGGGTTGAGGAACTGTGCAAAGAGGCGATTGCCGCAGTAAAAAATGGAGCTGTTCTTATTATTATCGATGATGCCGCATCTTTTGACAATCATCGAATCTATATTGATCCGGCTTTTATGCTGGCGCGCCTCAATGAGATCATGGTTTCGCGCGGAATACGCCGGGAGGCTGGTGTCATTATCCGTTCAGGCGCCATACGCAATCTGCATGACATCATGTTCATGTTAGGCCTGGGAGCAGATGGGCTGGTTCCGTATCTTCTTTATCGGGTGTCTTGCGCCAATATTGATGAAGACCACAGCGGTGAAATCATACTGCGTAATAATCTAGCAGTGCTGCATAAAGGTATGGAAAAGGTCATGTCCACCATGGGCATTCATGAACTGTGCGGCTATGGCCGCATATTTGCCACTATCGGCCTGACGTATGAATTCGCCTCATTACTGGGGATAAAGAATTACTGCGGTGCGAAAAATATCGGTTTGGATGCAGCTGAACTGGAAAGACTGGCAGAAGATCGTTACGAAAAAGCGAATTCTGTGGAAGATCAGAAAATATATCGTGAGCCGGCCAGAAACCCCCAAATAGGAAAGATATTAAGGGCCGTAGCCCAAGGAAGTAAGGAATATGGTGCGATGGCGGCACAGATCGCTGATATAGATGTGTCACTGCCTACAGGCATCAGACATCTGTTAGGTTTTAAACCTCGGCAGAACAACAGAAAAGTTGCTCCTGAAGAGGTTGATATCTCCATTGGCTCTCATGCCATGCCACTGGTTATTGCAGCCATGAGCTTCGGTTCCCAGGGTGAAAACAGTTTTCGCACCTATGCTGAAGCTGCCCGGCAGGCAAACATTATCTGCATAAACGGCGAGGGTGGTGAAATCCCGGACATGCTGGGGAAATACAGGAAAAACAGGGGGCAGCAGCTGGCTTCAGGCCGTTTTGGCGTCTTCATGACCTTTATCAATTCCGTAGATTATCTGGAAATAAAGATCGGACAGGGGGCAAAACCGGGTGAAGGTGGTCATCTGCCGGGAGCAAAGGTCACGGAAATGGTGGCCAGTGCCCGTCACTGCAAGCCCGGCATAACCCTTATCTCACCTTCCAATCACCATGATATCTATTCAATTGAAGATCTGGCTCAGATCATCACGGAATTGAAAACCGCCAATCCCTGGGCCAGAATATCGGTCAAGGTTCCTATCACCAGCGGTATAGGGACCATTGCCGTTGGAATTGCCAAGGCCGGGGCGGATATCATCAACCTGAGCGGTTATGAGGGCGGTACTGGTGCTGCCCGTCAGCATGCCAAACGTTTTGTCGGGCTGCCGGCAGAGATAGGCGTCAGGGAAGCACACCGGGCCCTGCTTGAATCCTGTTTGCGGGATTCCGTCGAACTTTGGGTGGACGGTGGCATGCGTTCCGGTGCGGATGTTCTGAAAATGATTTTGCTCGGCGCCAATCGTGTCGGGTTTGGTACAGCAGCTCTTATGGCTATCGGCTGCATCAGCTGCGAGCATTGTCATCTTGACCGCTGTCCACGCGGGATCTCTACCCAGCTTGGCAGCAAACCTGAGGCTGAAGCCCGCGGCCTTAGAGTTTTCATACCAAGGGTTGTGCCTGATGAGGTTGAGAATCTGACACGACTGCTGACCGGCATAGGTGAAGAGTTGAAAATGCATGCGGCAGCCTTGGGTGAGACTGTCCTGCAGGATCTGGTCGGGCGCACCGGTCTGCTGGACCAGGTCCGCTTTGCAAAGCGGATTTCCGCTGCAGATATTTTGACACCGCCGCTTCAGATTTGTGATCCTGATCAATATCCCATGCCGCAGGTAACCAGAAAACCCCTTAATCATCTTACCCGCCTCATTTCTGATTTGGCTATGGCCCGTTTTGCCAGTGGCAACAAGTTTATGATCTTTGCAGGCGAAAATGTACGTTCCATTGATCGCGCCGTGGGCACCTACCTGGCCGGGGCCATTGAGCGGCAGTATGGGGATGATTCTCCATACCGGGCGTCCCTGAGGCTTTCTTCCTCAGTACCTGGTAACGGTTTAGCTGCCTTTAACAATTCAAATGTTGAGGTGATTGTCGAAGGCGGTTCCCAGGATGGTGCTGCCAAGGGGAGCTTTGGTGGTTTTCTTGCCGTGCTCAAAGGAAGGAATCTTGTCGGTCGCAGGATTGACGGTTCAACCGGCAAGAGCTTTGCCTATGGTGCCATAGGCGGCATGCTTATTGTCCAGAATATGGCAGATTCAAGGGCCTGCATAAGGCTATCAGGTGCTGACGTAATATTTGGCGGCAGAATAGTTGAAAGGGTTGGGGATGAAGAGGGCAATATTGCCTGTCGCGCACATTTGAAGGTGTTTGCCTTTGAATATATGACAGGCGGCAGAGTTGTGGTACTGGGTGATCCAGGTCCGTGGATCTGTGCCGGTATGACCGGGGGTGTTATCTATCAATGTCTTTATCCGGAATTGGATTTCAAACGCAAAACACTTATGAGGCGGTTCGCACAGGGAGCCAATGTAAGCTTGAGAAAAATAAGCGAAAAAGGCCTGAAAGATGTCAGGGAACTGTTGAGCCGCTATATCTGTGAGCTTGAAAATAATTTTCAGGCTGATGAAGCCGCTGCAGTCGGGCAGCTGCTTGTCGAGGCTGACAAACGTTTTGTCATGATAGTTCCCAGGCCTATGCGGCCGGTATCAGCCGAATGAGGCATCAGGTCAGAGCAATGGTTAAAATAAAATTTTCATGCTTATAATTTTAAAAAAAAATAAAAATAAAAGCGCAAGGTTTATGGCAGGAAATGTTTGAAAGCTGATTTGAGTATGAGCACAATACAACTGGCAGGATGGAATCATGGATACTGGAAAGACGATTAAAAATGCTCTCAGGAAAAAGGTTTTAACCGTTTCAGTCGATGATACTCTTGATACCGCCTTAAAGACAATAGCCCGGGATGACATTACGGCTCTCCTGGTAAAAATTGGTGATGAACCTGTTGGGATCATAACCATATCAAACATACTGTACAGCCTCGCTTAAGAAGAGGATCCTAAGGAAGTAGTGGTGTCTTCCTTCATGACAAGGTGTGAGCTTATTTCTGATCAAACAGTCAAAACACCTTGTGACCAGCTTGATGAAGACGAACATATTCTTTCAGCTATTAAGGTAATGAACGAGGCAGGGGTGAGCCACGTTCTGGTTTTCGGCGGCAAGGGTAAACCGGTGGGAATGGTCTTGAGTCTGGATATAGTTAAATTACTGGTATCGTAGTTAATTCTCCACTCCTCTGCCAAGTTGGTGTGAGAAGTTGCGTCCGGCAGGTTGAAGCGGAAAGAGAATATGTTTTTCGGAGATACGTTTGGCTATAGTTGAAAACCCCTTTTTATGAAAAAGGTAAAGCCCGTTTCCGGGGGAGGTGGATAAGACATTAATTTAAAGTAACAAAAAGTAAAGACAAGTAAAGCAGGA
>JAFDBU010000129.1 GCA_019313095.1 Deltaproteobacteria bacterium
ATTTCCAGCACCAGAAAAAAACCGTTAAAAAATTTCATAATAGAATGGTTTGGTGTCTGCCTCCCGTAATACTGGAAAGCGAGATCAGTTTTTTTAGCAAGGCAATCGATCAGCTCATAAAGAATAATTTTCGGACCTGGCAGATAGGTCATGTCGGTCAGCAAATATTATTTGACAGGAAAGAAAGATTGAACCTATCTGGGGGGTACACCCTGAACGTTCTAAATTCCCAGGGACTGTACGTTCTGAAAGAAATGGGTCTGCAAAGAGTGCAGGCTGCCATTGAAATTGACCGGCAAAGCCTGCGGGATATCTTAATCAGCAAATCAGCAGCACATTCCGGGGTAGATCTAGGACTGACGGTTTATGGTACCCCTCCTCTTTTCACTGCCAGGCTTATGGCATCTCATTTTAAATATGCCCAGCCGTTTGTCAGCCCCAAGGGAGAGTCCTTTGTCCTTCGCAAAACCTGGAATTCAACAGTGGCACTTGCTGAAAATCCCTTTTCTCTTCTGGCAAAGCTTACCGAATTGGCGGAGATGGGTGTAAAATATGCGGTAATCGATCTATGCCACCGCAGGATCACCAGAAAAGAGATTGATGAGATTGGCAGGGAAATGGCAGGCAAAAAGTACCGACGGAAACTCTCAACGTTTAATTATAACGGCAGTCTATTGTAGATTTTTTCTATAGCAATACAAGTCAACATGTTCATCGGAAATGTTAACTACCACCATCTGGTTAAAGTTTGCAGGGAGAACGTTTAATATCCCCGTGTCCTGCCTGGCCAGAGTATGGTGTGCAGCTGAATTCTGAGCCTTACCGGTAAATAATCAGCAAGTATCCAGCCTGCCAGCTCAGGGGATGCAATGCGTGAAGTCACGGGTGAGAATGTTACGGTTGCCCTGGTTGACAGATCATATGAGCTTACAAGCTGCTTAGCCCAGGTGTAATCCGCCCTGGAAGAGATGACGAATTTTATCTCATCTTTTGGTGTGATAAATTCAAAGTTGTCAAAATCCATCTTTTCATGCATGGCACTGCCGGGGCATTTTACGTCCATAATCTTGACTACCTTTTCAGGAATATTGTCAAGTCTCAAACTGCCGTTTGTTTCAAGCAGGACAATTCTACCGGTTGCCAGAAGTTTATCGAAAAGAGGATACACGTTTCTCTGCAGCAGAGGTTCCCCCCCGGTGACCTCCACCATGACACCGGGATATTTATTTAACTCGGCAACTATCCGGCTGATGGAATAGGACTGATGCTCCTTTTCGTAAGCATAACGGGTATCACACCAGGTGCAGCGCAGGTTGCATCCTGCTAAACGGATAAAAAAACAGGGATATCCGGCATAGGAGGATTCTCCCTGGATACTATAAAAAAGCTCGCAAATTTCTAGCAGCGCATCACTTGCCAAAATATGTTACACAGGTGTTGTCTGTTTCACATACAGTGACACTGTGAACTTCATATCGATCGGAAGTAAGGTCCTTCTGGAGGTTGTTGAATATGTATACGGCAATATTTTCCGATGATGGATTGATGGACTGAAAACCGGCATGTTGGTTCAGGTCATGATGGTCGAGGGTATCAAGAACTTTTTTAACAGCCTCTTTAACCTGTCTGAAATCAATACCCATGCCGAGGCTGTCCAGTTCCGATGTCTTGACGGTAACCTCTACTTTCCAGTTGTGTCCGTGCGGCCTTTCGCAGTTGCCAGGATAATCCCGCAAATGATGGCCGGCGGAAAAATGACTTTTGATGAAGACGTGAAACATGGCAGATATCTCCGCTTAAATAATTTAAAAATATGGTTAGAGTTCAAAAGTATTGTTGAAAACAAATTGCTTTTTTAATAGGGTGCAGGACCTGGTTTTTAAAAAAGTATATTCCAAAAGTAATCAACCTTGCCGGGGAGAGCAAGATAGAGTTTTGTAATATTATTTTCCTGTAAGTCTACCCTGTTTTAAGTCTGTAATTAAGGAGTATTTAACTATGGCCGTCGTCGCACCATTCAGAGCCCTGCGCTTTAATTCTTTGAAGCTGGAGCGCCTGGAGGACGTTGTAACGCCTCCATATGACATAATAGATGAAAAAAAACAAGCTTCGTTTCAAGCCAGAAATCCCTACAATATGATATATCTTGACATCAGCAAGTCCCCTGGGAAGGGGGATGACTCTGAAGCAAGGTATAACAGCGCCAGAAACTATTTTACCCGGTGGCAGGAAGACGATGTGCTCATCCGTGATAATGAGCCTGCCATCTATCTCTATAACATTGATTACACACTGCCGTCCGGCATACGTTTGACCCGGAAGGGACTGGTTGCCCTCGTCGAACTCTCTGAATTCTCTGAAGGCATAGTCAAACCCCACGAAGAGACATTTTCTACCGTTACCGCCGATCGTCTGCGTCTTATGGATGCCTGCCAGGCCCAATTCAGCCAGGTGTTTTCCCTTTACGCAGAAAACGGTTCAAATATTATTGCTAGCCTTGAAAAGGGGTCGTCGGATAAGCCCCTTTATGAGGTTAAGGATGCGGATGGTGGTAAACATACAATCTGGCCGGTTACGGATGAAAAAATTCTTGCCGGGGTCCAGGAGCTTTTTCGTACCAAGAAGGTCTATATTGCCGACGGGCATCACCGCTATTCAACAGCATTACAGTACAGGAACAGGCTGCGGGAAGAACTGGGAGGACTTCCGGATGGGAGCCCGTATAATTTCATTATGATGTATTTATGTCCCATGGAAGATCCCGGCCTGACGGTGCTGCCCACCCACAGGCTGGTAACGCTTCCGGATGATGTAATTCCAGGCCTGCCTGCCATGGCTGAACTTGCCGGCATGATGGCAGACGCCTTTGATTTGGAGGAAATAAAAGGTGGTTCCAGGGAAATCCTGGTCTCGGAAGTCCTAGCACGGATGGACGAGAAAGTGGCTGAACGCAAAAAGGACCAAACCATGTTCGGGCTCTACCATGCTGGTGAGGACCGGTGCTTCCTCCTGACCTTGAAGGATGAAGCGTTGAATGGCAGATCTCTGGCTGAAAGACCCCCGGCCCTGAGGGATCTTGACGTGGTAGTCCTCTCGGATCTCGTAGTGGAGGATATTCTCGGCCTTGATTATGAACGATGTGAAAACTCCAATCTTGTCCGTTATTTTGCAGATCCCGA
>JAFDBU010000130.1 GCA_019313095.1 Deltaproteobacteria bacterium
ATAGAGGCAGCCAAAATGCCCGGCAGGGGAGGGTTGACACTCACCGGTAAACTTGGTGAAGTCATGAAGGAATCTGCCACCGCGGCCATGACCTATCTGCGTTCTAAGTCGAATACTTTCAATATCGCCGATTCTGTTTTTTCTGAAATAGATACTCACATCCATGTTCCGGAAGGCGCCATCGCGAAGGACGGCCCTTCGGCGGGTGTAGCCATGGTGGTCTCACTTGCATCGCTGTTCACGGCCAGACCGGTGCGCAAGGATGTGGCCATGACCGGAGAGATTACCCTGCGCGGGGATGTTCTGCCGGTCGGAGGCATCAAGGAGAAGGTTATTGCTGCGGTACGTGCGGGTATAACCGATATTATACTTCCGCATCTCAATGAAAAGGACATTATTGAGCTGCCTGAAAACGTCAAAGAGGGAATAAAATTTCATCTGGTTCAGGGTATAGAAGAGGCGCTGGAGATTGCCCTTGAGAAGGATTAGATTCAGTGTTCATGGGCGGCGCAGCCTTCATTCTTGATGCTTCTGGCGGTTATGGGTTGGTCAACTGCCTGGGAAATACAGTTTTTAAACACCATATGATGGGGAAAGTAGCTCTCTTTTGCCTGGCGCATACCGGGAATGCCGAGATCCTGTTCACGGTTGACATAGTCAAATCCTGTAAGTCCGTATTTTGAAAACCACTGATTTATAAGTTGGCTGAGTCCCTGAATATGGTTCATGGCCTTTTCAAAATGCCAGACCGCCGTACCCGGAGATAGTTCCTCTGCCATGGCATAGGCCTGGATTGTATTGTCAACCCTGATTGCCCCGCCGAGAAGCCCGAACTCATCAAAATGGGCAAATGCTTCTGCAATGGCATTGGCTTCATTGCATAAACCTGGATTACGGCCGCAGTCTCTTTTGCGGCACCAGTTTTCCTGCATGGATTCACATTCTGCAACCAGTGCTGAGGTGAGAGGTAGATATTCACAGCTGTGATTATTGAGGCATTGCTTTATATGATTGCGCTTTTTGGCAAATCGCCGTCCTTCAAGGTCGGCCAGGTCTTTTACACGATAGACATAATCCGCATTATCCCGGTCCGGGTCCACCACATAGCCGGCATCTGTTAAATCGTTTGCAGCCTGATCCGGAATACGGACTGCGCCAATGACCCTGCCGCTAAAAGCCGGCAGGACATCGTGAATTTTTGCTTGGCCCACAGGTGGCCCGAAAAGGATGTATTTATCTTCTTGCCGGGCTGCTTTAACCAGAAAGACGAGGCAGTCATCCACCTCAGAGAAAAATACCGGTCTGGAAGGCTGCCAGATAAAGAGATTGGTGAAGGTATGTTCTGAGATAACCGGCGGATGGCGGCGCAGATATTCTGATACAAGACTTCTGTCAGCCAGGGTTAAAGGGTGTACGCTGGGCATAAATAATCCTAAAACTGCTCACCTTTGCTATTTTTTATCAGCATTTCACGATCTCCGGGTACATTTGCCGGAACTTATCACAGAGTAGCTGTTTACCGATCGTGTCTCAGGGCCCCCTGAAGATATTGCTCCTTATATGGTTGCTCCTTCATTAACAAAGATCGATATTTGAATTAGATAATACATCAGGCAATATTCCGGTAGTTTTAATTGTTCAGCTATTGTATTAGTATGCAGTTTTTTGGGTGGGTTCCTTATGCAGGTAATGAAGATTAATAATTTAAGTGTAGTGGTTTAAGTGGCTGTAAAAGTTAAGTTTGGCAGGACATGAAAGTAATTTTAGCAAAAAGTGCCGGTTTCTGCATGGGTGTCAGGAGAGCTGTGGAGACGACCCTGGAAGTGATCCGGAAAGAGGATACAGGAGTCTCCACTTTCGGCCCTCTTATTCATAACCCCCAAGTTCTCAATCTTTTGGAGGAGCGCGGCGTCAGGGTGCTCAGGGAAATCCCAGAAAAGGAATCAGGTACGGTAATTATCCGGGCCCATGGAGTTCCCCCTGTTGATAAGGAAAAGCTGCGACTGGCAGGCGCCAGGATTGAGGATGCGACTTGTCCTCATGTGGTCAAGGTCCAGGTAATTATTAAGAAGTATCTCAAGCAGGGCTATGCAACGGTCATAATCGGCGACCGAAACCATGCCGAGGTTGAAGGTCTTATGGGTTTTGCCGGTAGTCTGGGTCGGGTTGTAAGCAATCTTGAGGATGTTAATAGCCTGCAGCTTGAAGGACCATATATAATCGTAAGCCAGACAACCCAGGATGAGACTATCTTTGAAGATCTGAGTCAGTCGATCCTCAAACGTTTTCCGGGAGGCAGGGTCTTCAATACCATCTGCGATGCAACACACAAACGCCAGGAAGAGGTCCGGAGTCTCTGTAAGGATGTTGAGGCAATGGTTGTGGTTGGTGGCAAAAACAGTGCCAATACAAAGCGGTTGGCGGAGATTGCGGAGGATATGGGATGTCCTGTTTTTCTGGTCGAAACCGAAGATGAACTTGACCTTGAAGAAGTATCGAAATATGAATGTGTAGGCGTTACGGCAGGGGCCTCAACCCCTACCTGGATGATAAGCAGGGTGCTCAGGATTCTTGAGGCTATCCCCGCCAAGGGAGAGAGCAGGCTGAAACAGTATGGCTCCAGGCTGCTCTGGTTTCTTCTCGCAACCAATATCTATGTGAGCATCGCAGGCGGTGCACTCACCTATACTTCGGAAAAACTGCAAAACAATGTGCCGGGAGCAAGCCATTTTCTGATCGCTGTATTATATCTTTTTGCCATGCACAACCTGAACCGTTTTACCGACAGAAAACTGCAGAAATTCAATGATCCGCTGCGGACACTGTTTTATGAAAAATACCGCTGGCCGGTCCTGGTCATTTCAGCCCTGTCACTGGGGCTGGCCCTGACACTGGTATCTGAAAATGGATTAAAACCCTTTTTGCTGCTGACAGGTATGAGTATTTTCGGCATTTTTTATTCTGTGCGGGTCATCCCCAGAGCCGCTATCACAAACATCAGGGTGAGAGGCCTGAAAGAGATCCCGGGCTCCAAGACCTTCCTGGTGGCGGTAGCCTGGGCCTTTGTCACAACGCTGGTGCCGGCATTGAGCGACTCCCGTATCCCGGACCTGACGACTCTGGCGGTCCTCTTGTTTGTCCTGGTCCTTGTTTTTATCAGGAGCGCTCTATTTGATGTTTTTGAGGTGCAGGGGGATAGGATCGTCGGCAGAGAGACGCTGCCCGTCTGTATCGGTGAACATAAAACAATTTATATACTGCATATTCTGATGGTGATACTGGTTTTGCTGCTGCTGCTTATGCCGTTGGCGGGCTTCATGTCAGGGGTCTCATTCTGGCTGCTGCCCGGCATAGTATATATTTTCGGTCTGACCCAATTATACCGCAAAGGCATGATAACCCAGGGCCCCAAATTGGAATTCTGTCTGGAAACAGTTTTTTACCTGCTGGCCGGGCTTGCCTGGCTGGCAAAGGTATAAAACAGAATGAGGACAAAATCATCACCGGGGAATAATAGTATATTGACTATAACAGTTCATGGAGTAATAGATGTTAGGGTGGTTTAAAAAGAAAAAAAAGACCAGAACGGAAGCAGTTCCTGCTGCCGAGATATCCCCGGAAGAGACACAGGCCGAAGATAATAATGGGGCAGGAGAAACTGCTTATGAAAGTTTTCCTGAAGCAATACAGGATGCCGTTAATGAAGAGGCGGCACGGGCAGAGCCGGCCCGGAACGAAGCAAAGAGTGAACAGAAAGGGTTATTCCGGCGCCTGCAGGAGGGATTGAAAAAAACCCGGGATTCTTTTGTAAGCCGGGTGGATATCCTGTTTCTCGGCAGGAAAGAGATCGATGGGGAACTTCTTGATGAACTCGAGGAAATTTTGATTACAGCAGACCTTGGAGTTGATACCACCCTGGATCTTCTCGAAGAAATACGTCTTAAGGTGTCACGCAAAGAGCTTAAGGATCCCCAGGTTTTGAAACTTGTCCTGAAAGACAAAATTTTAGCCCTTTTTGAGGGTTATGACGAGACTGCCATGCAAATGCCTGCCACAGGCCCCTTTGTTATCATGGTGGTCGGTGTCAACGGAGTCGGCAAAACGACCACCATAGGAAAGATCGCTAACAAGTTCACCCGTTCCGGACAGAAAGTGCTGCTGATTGCGGCGGATACTTTCCGGGCTGCAGCCATTGATCAATTGCAGATATGGGGTGAGCGGGTAGGTGCGGAGGTGGTGGCCAGAAATCAGGGCGCGGACCCATCATCGGTTATATATGACGGTCTGGATTATGCCGCAACAAAAGATTTTGATGTCATAATTGTCGATACCGCCGGACGGCTGCATACAAAGGTGAACCTCATGGAAGAACTGAAGAAGATCAAAAGGGTGATCAATAAAAAAATAGCGGGAGCGCCCCATGAGGTTATGCTTATCCTGGATGCAACAACAGGGCAGAACAGTATATCCCAGGCCAGGCTCTTCAACGAAGCTGTCGACCTGACGGGACTGACCCTGACCAAACTTGATGGCACTGCCAAGGGAGGTATTGTCGTCCATATCTCCCATGATTTTAATATCCCCATCAGGTTTATAGGTATCGGTGAAAAACTTGATGATCTGCGCGATTTTGATCCCGTGGAATTTATCGAGGCACTTTTTGCCAACGGTTCCCGCGCCTAGTTGTCATACGAGAATAATATCCTCTGACTGAAGGTTTGCTAATCCTATGGAATACAGACGACACGAACAGCCGGGCTGCGGAGGCTGCCTCCTGCTGCTCCTCCTGTTGATCTTTCTCTCAGGAGGCGCTCCTCTGTTATTCGAGTTTCTCGGGCTGCTTGCCTTCATAATCCTTTTTCTGCTGTTATTAGGTGTGGCGGCATTCTGGGCCTTTACCTTTTACATCAAACGTCAGATAAGCACCTATGAGAAGTCTCAAACCGAAACTCATAATACCTTTGTTTATCTGCTGGTTAATATCCTGGTCAAAATAGCCCAGGTTGACGGCAAGGTCACCCGGGATGAAGTCAGGGCAATACGCCATTTCTTTCAGTACAACCTGCGCTACCCGCAAAACCAGCTTTACTGGATAAAAGAACTCATAAAAGAGGCGTTGGTATCCACCGTCAGCATTGATAACCTGCTGCAGGAATTCAGGCAGAAATTCGCCTATGAGCCCAGACTGATACTGCTGGAGTTGATCTACCAGGTGCTTTACACCAATGATGAGGTGTCGCAGGCAGAGCTGCAGCTGGCAGTCAATATCGGCAACTATCTGGGCATCTCAGCCTATGATCAAAGATCCATTGCCGCTAAATATCAGGCCCGGTTCAGATCAGCAGCCCAGGCTGAAGAAGTTGCCGAGGAAAAATATTATGCGATTCTGGGACTTGCACCGGGGGCCGGCTTCAGTGAGATCAAGGCGGCTTATCGCAAATTGAGCATGCAGTATCACCCTGACAAGGTAGGACACCTGGGTGAGGAGTTTAAAAAGGTGGCTGAAGAAAAAATGAAGGAGATCAACAGTGCCTATGATTTCCTGAAAAAAAAATACGGGCAATAAGCAAAGGGATCCGGGCAACAGATCAGAGCACGTAGGTTCTTGTCATTGGAAAAGTTAAGTGTTTTTGCTATACAATTAAAAAAATAAATCCCACAACAGCTGCATTTGCTGTAAATCAGAAATTACCGGAGGGTAAAATGTCTATTTCTAAAAAAATGAATGAGTTTGCCAAAAGTGCTTCCTGGATCCGCAAGATGTTTGAAGAGGGTGCCAGACTGAAGAAGGAATTCGGCGCTGAAAATGTCTTTGACTTCAGCCTTGGGAATCCGGACCTGCCGCCTCCCGGTGCTTTTCAGAAAACACTTATACAACTGGTTGAAAATGATGTGCCCGGCTCCCATGCCTACATGCCTAACAGTGGTTACCCCTTTGTGCGGGAGGCTGTGGCTTCCAGCATTTCAAAAGAACAGGGCGTAAGTCTTACCGCCAGCGAAATGTTGATGACCTGCGGCGCTGCCGGCGGCTTGAACATAACCTTGAAGGCCCTGCTTGATCCGGGCGATGAGGTGATTATACTGGCGCCGTTTTTTGTGGAATATAAGTTCTATGTCGACAACCATGGGGGCGTCAGCAAGGTTGTTGACACTGACAGTAATTTTGACCTGGATC
>JAFDBU010000131.1 GCA_019313095.1 Deltaproteobacteria bacterium
AAAATTGAGGTGACCCCCGAAAACTGTACGACTCCTGAATAGACAAAACCAGTACAATGTCATTTGGAGGTGGTTTTAGCCATATTAGCTCAAACCTGAAACCCTTTAAAACCTCACTTCACAACATTGATTATGGCCCTGCCTCGCTGTACTGTCCGGTGGTATTCCACAGCAGGTTCTCCAAAGACCATGGCATATCCCATGATGTGATCT
The DNA here is from genome assembly GCA_019313095.1 of Deltaproteobacteria bacterium. GTDB lineage: Bacteria > Desulfobacterota > Desulfobulbia > Desulfobulbales > BM004 > BM004. The sequence goes on from JAFDBU010000131.1 coordinate 214, forward strand.
TCCGGAATGCCGATTCTTGCCGCCAGGTCAGGTATGACTGACAGGGCCATCATGAACATGCCGTCCCAGACCGTTCCTACGCCGCGGGTATGCGCCATAAGCTGAAAGGTAGTAAGGGCGATAATGGTATCCTGGGCTGGGCAGGGAGCATCTTTAGGGGCACTTGTAACGAGAAGGTGCGGTGCGCCCCTGAAAATGATATCCGTACCGTCCTTTTGCCAGGACTTAACCGCCCCGCCAAGATACTGGCCGGCAAAACCGGGCGGCAGTTTCCCATCAACCTTCAGTCGTGCCAGTTCGGACATGACTTCCTGGCGGAGCCGATTCATTATCCTCTTTTCCTTAACCACGGTGAAGAGCACGGACTGAGCATTAACCCCGGTCGGGGCATGCCAGGCAATATCCAGGAGTTGGTCAATCAATGCCGGATCCAGATCCCTGTTACTGTAACGGCGTATTGATCTACGGCCTTTGATCAGGGTTTCCAGTCTCGCCGGGTCCGGCATATTCCCTTCCAGTGCAACGCTTTTATCAGGGTTCCTGCCGAGAATCGACACCGCACCGGTGGGGCAGACAGCCAGGCAGTGCTGACATCTGAAACAGCCTTCCTCATTAATAACCGGGTATTCTTCCATACTTATAACCCCGGCCGGGCAATCTTCGGCGCATTCGCCGCACTGGATGCAGCGTTCCTCATCGATTTGAAACTGAATCATGTCATCCTCCTTACTCTATTATTCTTGTCTCACCCAGGGTGTTGGCCTGATAGTATTTTCTGTCCCGGACATCCATGCAGGTCAGCCACTGGCCGCCATAAAGATAGGTGTCAATACAGACAGTATGCCCGATATCAGCCGGTCTGCCTTCACTCTGCGGGGTATGGCCGCAGATCACCTTCTTGCCTGAAATATGGGGTTTTTGTGATTCATCAAAACGGGCCCAGTGCAGTTTATGGGTTGGCTGTTCTGCCAGGTCCAAATGGGGATCAAGCTGGCCATGCACAAATATCCACTCACCGATCTCGTAACGATCCCTGCAGTTTTCGAAGAATTCCCAGTGAGTCAGTGGGATTAGTCCGCAGGCGCGGTCATGATATTCAGAGGTCTGGCTGGGAATGAAAGATTTCCAGAACATCTTCGTCAGCCAGCTGTCATCACCACGGCAATATGACCGGAGGGTAGCCAGCCCGCCGTTGGCCCACCAGATCAGAGTCTTGTCATAATTCTGGTCCCGCCATTCCAGCACCATCTCCTCGTGGTTTCCGCTCAGCGAAACAACGGGCTGGCTGTCATGAAGCTGGAGTAATCTGTCCATAACTTTTTTAGCGTCAGGTCCCCGGTCAATATAGTCTCCCAGGGTGACCAGCAGGTCATCCGGTCCGGGTTTTACAGCTTCAAGTAGTGCTGCAAACGCAACATAACACCCGTGGATGTCACCGATGGCCAGAATACGTTTAACCTTATCGAGTCTGTACTGATGCATGGTTTTGTTGGCCGGGCATGGCTGATCAAACCTGTTCCGGGATCATTATCAGCGCTGGTAGGTGCCGATAAGTTCCGCCTGGTCCAGGATATGGTTCTGCATGGCCTGCAGCAGCTTTTCTTTATTGGGCTGATTAAGATCGGGCAGTTCCGAATCGAGGGCATACAGTTTGAAAAAATAGCGGTGGCGGCCTACCGGGGGACAGGGCCCGCCGTAACCAGTTCTACCCCAATTGTTGAGGCCTTCCAGGGTGTCGGCAGGGAGATTGCCTGCTGCAGTATTTTCCGTCAGACCCGCTGTCTCGGCCGGGATATTATAAAGCATCCAGTGTATCCAGGTCATCCTGGGGGCTTTGGGGTCTGGGGCGTCCGGGTCCTCAACAATGAGGGCCAGGCTTCTGGTGCCGGCCGGCAGACTGCTCCATGAAAGGGGCGGTGAAATATCCCTGCCGTCGCAGGTATAGATGGCCGGGATGGGGTCATTGTGGGAAAAGGCCGGGGAGGTGAGTTCAAGGGTCATTGGTATTCCTCCTTCTGATTTGCTGCCCTGCGCGGTCATGCTTCTTACGGGACAAAAGATGGCGAGCAGGAAAAGAGAGACCATCAATCCCAGACAGGTGAAAGTCTGAGTCCAGCATGTATGGCGACGTTTTTCAGATGACATGATAATTACCTGTAAACCGGAGTATGAAGTTTATTACAGCATACCCCTGTATCCATGTCAAATGAAAATACCATCCAGCGTTATGCAGAAAATATCACCCCTGTAAAGGTGCTTTACTTAAGTCAATGCAGGGTCCCTTTATGGTTTATTATGAAACAGGCAGGCAAAAGTTTTATGGGTAAATAATCACCGAGGAGGAACAGATGAAGTCAAATGAAGGTTTTTATATTTGGAGTGGCATGGCAGTGCTCGTATTACTCTTTTGGAGCGGCCTGGCATTAGTTATATTATTTATGCCTGCCACGATTTTTGCAGCGGAGGAAAGTGCATGCATCACCTGTCACAGGATGTGACGCCGAACATTGTTAAGGATTTTCTTTCCGGAGAAATGGCAAAGCCGCCTATCCTGACCTGCTTACTTTTTATGATGCCATTACCCCGATCGAACAGACACTTTACGTCATGTTCCTTGAGCACCGGATGCGGGCTTTTTAGGGCGCATTCCACATGAATCCGGACTATGTAACCTGGTACGGCCTGGCTGAAATGAAAAAGGACCTGGTTGAGATTAAAAACGAGGCTGCGAGCATGATAAATGGACACAATTAGGCAGTCATTAGCGGTAATTTGAAAAGAAAAAAGGGGCCATGCCAGCCCCCGTTTTGTTGCAAAATAAATACGTATTTATTTTCTTGTTTTTTAAATGAAAAACAACCCGATCAATAGTCCGGTGAAAAGCCAAAGTGATGCTACTACCGCTACTCCCATCATAAAAGACAGGAAGATTCCACCCAATGTCCATTCATGATTATTATGATTTTGAAATGTAGTTTCCATATCTTCACCTCATAAATTTACCAAAGTCTTTCAACCATCGATTATAAAAACTGAATCCATATATTGTTAACTTTTATTAAAAAGTAATCATTCCCATTAATATAATCCAGTAATGGGCCTGAGAAATAAAAAATTCAGGGATGCGAAAAAAGGAAAGCGTTATCTCCTAATCAGCTGGAGGGAGAAGGCCATGATGGTTGCAGCATAAGATGGATTGCTGCTGAGTATGCAGACAAATGGTAAGAATTTGGCCTCGTTCTATAAGTCGCCATATAGTCTCACGGTGTTTTCACAGGCCGCTGCAAGAACCGCCTCATAGGAAATATCCTTTATTTCGGCAACGGCCTTAACGGAAATTAATATATTGGCAGGTTCGTTGCGCTGTTCCTGATCAGGTCCAAGTACAGGACTGTCACTTTCCATCAGCAGGCAGGAAAGCGGGAGCTGTTTTACCAGCTTCTGTTTCTGGCGGGACCGGACAACCGAAGGCGGGATGGAAAAAAAGTAGCCGGCCTCTACTGCCGGCATGGCGGCGGCAGCCTTGCCGTCAAAGGCGTGCATCTGCACCCGGGCAGCACTTTCTTCCTTCAGCATGGCAACCGCATGGCGGCCGGCTGAGCGCGAGTGCACATTAACAGGCAGGTCAAGCTCTCTGCCAAGCCGGATGAACTGCCTGAAAATTTCCCGCTGCAGTTCTCTGGCCTTATCCTCTTTTGCAATCCAGAAGTCCAGCCCCACTTCGCCGATAGCATACAAAAGGTGCCGCTGCTTCCTGATAAAATCAAGCATCCGCGCCGCTTCCTTCATATCAGCATATTCAGGATAGAGGCCTCCGGCCGGTTTCAGACAGGGATATTCAACGGCCAGCTCGATATTGCGCCGGGCATCCGCAATGGTCTCGGCAACAATTACTATTGAACCGACACCGGCTGACAGAGCCCGTCTGATAACTTCACCCCGGTCAGGATCAAAGACTCTGGCACAAAGGTGGGCATGGGTGTCAACGATCTGCTGTTCTGTAGTCATAGTAGAGGATTATGCTGCCTGAGCCTTCTTAGGAATTACGGTGTCTGCTGCCGAGAAAAGAAACAGTTTTGACTGCGGACAGGTCATTCCGACTTCCATGCCATGGATTCCTTTATAATTTCTGATTCGGTCTCATAATTATAAAAGCGGATATGATGAATCAACATTGGTATGTTTTCATATATACCATATACTGGCACTTTCGCACCACGAAAGCATGAAGATACTCGAAGCCTTACAGGATGGGGTTTGGGTTGCTGGACCAGGTGCGAGTTAAAGGATTACAGGGAGTTCTGGTTCCAAATCTTTTCGGGAAATTAGGTATGAACATGTTTCTCCTGGATAACGAAGTATTTCTCCGGCTCGGGTTTTTTCTGGGAATTTTTCTGTGCATGGCCGTTTGGGAACGGCTTGCACCACGCCGTGCCCTGACGCAGAGCCGTTTCATCCGCTGGACCAACAATATCGTTCTTACAACCTTCAACTCCATCCTGCTTTATCTTGTTTTCCCGGTTGCTGCGGTTGGAACTGCGCTGTACACGGCGGAAAAAGGCTGGGGCCTGTTCCAGATTCTGGCGGCTCCAGACTGGGTTGAAGGTCTTGCGGCGATAGTCATGCTGGATCTTCTCCTCTACTGTCAGCATGTAGTTTTTCACAGGATTCCTTTTTTCTGGCGGTTTCACAGGATGCACCACACGGATCTCGATATTGACGTTACAACCGGTGCAAGATTTCATCCGGTTGAGATATCTCTCTCTATGGTAATTAAAATGGGCGCAGTTGCAGCTATCGGTCCACCGGCCTGGTCGGTCATTATCTTTGAGATCCTGCTCAATTCGACTTCAATGTTTAACCACAGCGATATATTGCTTTCTTCCAGGGTGGATGGGATGCTGCGGTTGCTGGTGGTAACGCCGGACATGCACCGGGTCCATCATTCGGTAGTCATCCGTGAAACAAACAGCAACTTTGGATTTAATTTCCCCTGGTGGGACAGAATTTTCAGGACCTATCGGGACCAGCCCGCGGCAGGCCATATTGGCATGACCCTTGGTCTTGCCAATTACCGGGACCAGAAATGGCTTTTATTCCATTGGATGCTCCTGGTGCCGTTCATGCGTAAAGAGCGCTGACTCAGTCTGTCTTTTTTCATGTGTAAAAATTATTAATAACCGCTGGTTAAATTGAACAATAAAGTGTAAAAAAGGAAAAAGGGTGAATTTGAATTGTCAATAAATAAAGGAGGAAAAATCATGAAAAAAATATGTCTGTCTTTTCTGGCCGGTTTTTTCTGTTTTTTGATTGCAGCGAATAATGTTACGGCTCATTGTGAGATTCCCTGCGGCATTTATGATGACCAGGTGAGGATCTCCATGATATCCGAACATATCACAACCATTGAAAAATCCATGAATCAGATCATGGAGATCCAGAAAGAAAAAAAACATAATTCCAATCAGCTTATTCGCTGGGTGATGAACAAGGAAAACCATGCCAAAGAACTGCAGGAGATCGTCAGCCAGTATTTCATGACCCAGCGCATCAAATTTGATGCCAATGATTATGACAAAAAAATAGGCTTCCTGCACCAGATGCTGGTCTATGCCATGAAGTGCAAGCAGACCACGGACCTTGGCAATATTCAGAAACTACAGGAAGCGCTGAAAGGTTTTGAAGCGCTTTATTTTGCAAAGTAAGCTTGCAAGCTGTATGAAATAACCAGAACAGCTGGCTTCAGGACCTTGGGTAAGGATTGTGACGCCGGCTCTTTATTATATATTTTACGTCTGGCCAGGAACGGGTCGGGAGACCCCCCTGGTTGCCCTGCCGTGGAGAACACCCTTTTCGTCAAACCAGAGAGGATCAATACAGATGATCCTGTTCCAGCCCCGCGAACCGTTTTTCTGCTGGTGGTAAACCATCCATAATTGACCGTCACCGGTTTTTACAACTGCACAGTGTCCCGGTCCGAAGATGTTGCCGTCCTTTTTAATAATAGGGTTGCCATTATATTTGGTAAAAGGACCGACCGGACTTTTGGCAGTGGCGTAGCCGATGGCGTAATCCTGGCTGTCGGCGCCGCCGCCGGAATACAGCAGATAATAGACACCGAGATGCTTCAGCATCCAGGGGGCTTCGGTCAGAGCCGACTGCTTTTGTTCCCAGGGATCGGTAGCCTGTATGATGCGGACAGGGTCGCCCTTTTTCTGCAGTGGGGAGGCCATGGGCTGGACATGGATTATAAAGCCAGGATACTGCACATAGTAAAGATAGTACCTGTTGTCGTCATCGCGAAACATATGCGCGTCTATGCCATTTTCAATCAATGTACCCCGGTCTTTGAATATACTGTCGGGTTGGTCGGCTACTGCAACCCCGATGCGCCCCTTTACAGTGTAGTAGAGATAAAACTTCCGATCGGTATCATTATAAAAAACATCAGGAGCCCAGACCCCCGGTTCCTCAGACTGGAATACCCTGTGTCCTTTACGCCAGTTAACCAGGTCGGTGGATATATAGACATCATAGCCGTGGTTGTCGCCGGTCGGGTACAAATAGTATTTCCCTTCATGGGATAAGACGGCCGGGTCGCCGATGCCCAGGACACCGGAGAAGTTATCAGGCTGCTCCCTTTTTATGACCACGGTTTCAACCAGAACCGGATTTGTATAAGTTTTGCCGGTCCTGGCTACAGTTGCGGCAAGGACCAGAGTGGCAAGCAGACAAAGTACTCCGGCGCCCGGAAAAAAGATTTTGTTCCGTTGTTTATTCATAATTCCGGCCAAGGTGAATTTTAGAATAAAGATATACAGATAATCTAATGCACGTCTGCTTTCCGGAAAATACCTTTCCTCATTTTCCTGAACCCTTCCGGGTTTGGGTTTTACTACATTTTCGATTCTACATTTTCCATTTGCAAAATCCTGCCTGCAAAGAACGGGGCGTGATTTGAGGTGAAGTGAGGCGGGTCGCGGCGCAGAATGGGTGTCACGGCCGGGTGACGCTTAAACTCCCGGTCGAGAAACCTGCGGACAGCCTGGCGGTCCCAACCGTGTGGATGGGCAAAATCAGTATAGAGTGACAGGTCTCCTTCGGAAAAACGTGTAATGTCAAGCATGTCTGCTTCAGGGCTGCAGACCGGCATATTGAATATGGCCAGGTTCAGGAAGGTTACGGCCTCAGCATGCCGGACTATAAAGTCCAGGGTCTGCCGGGCTTCGACAACTGTTTCTGAAGGGGTGCCGAAAAGAAGATAAACATAGGTGCTGATGCCGGCACTTTTCAAAGCTGCCAAAACGTCAGCTACCAGGCCAAGTTCAATGCCCTTGTGGATGGAGTCGAGGACGTCCTGGTTCCCAGACTCCAGGCCAAGCTTCAGCATGACACAGCCGGACCGGCGCAGAGCCCTGCAGAAGTCAACGTCGGCCAGAGCTGGCTGGATACGGGCAAACCCGTACCAGCTGAAAGATTCAGGCCCGGCCGCAAGCGCTTTGAGCAGGGCCGGGCTTATGGCATTGTCAAGAAAATGGAGCAAGACCGGGCCGGTTTGCCTTATAAGGAAATCAATCTCAGTCAGTACCCGGTCAGGTGATGTGGCTGTATAAGAGTTCTTTTCCGCTTTTTCCGGACAGAATGAGCATTTATTCCAGTAACAGCCCGATGAAGCACTATAGGGCAGGATGAAGCCGGGTGACAGGTAATTGTCAAGCGCCAGGTCGTCAAAATCGGGTCTGTGATGTTCAAGGTCATCCTGCGCCCCCATAAGTCGGATAAGCGTATCTGCACCGGGGCCTGCAACGAGGTGATCAACCAGTCCGTTAAAAGGGTTTTTCCAACCGGGGTTGCTCAGCCATGATGTCACCAGGCCGCCGCCAAGAACGACCGTAAGCTCGGGGGCAATTTGTTTGACAAAGCCGATCATCGCAAAGGTCGCTATCGCCTGGCTCAGGTAATTGAGAGAAAAACCAAGCAGGCCGGGCCGATCTTCAGACAGGAGTCCCTCCAGCCGTTTGGCAAAGTATGCATAAAAGATATTCTGTCCAGGATGCTCCGCTGCCCGTATCAGGTCTCTACTCCTCAGCGGTGATAGTGCCGTGTCCTGGTAGTTGGCCAGGCTTAGCGTGATATTCTTTTTCAGACCCGAGAGCTCAAGCATCCTGTTTACATCCGCCACAGCCCGCTGGTAGCGATCCTGTTTCGTATAAAGCTGTCCGTTGCGGAGAGCTTCAAGGTTGGCCTCAAGGCCTCGATAGGCCCGTTTACCCCAGGTATCGTTCGGTTGGCCTGCAGCTGCCAGCAGAAAAAGCAGTCCTTCAAGATTTGCATCCAGAAGGGTACAGGGCAGACCGTTTCCCCGCAGGGCACCTGCCAGATGAGCTATTCCGGCCGGAGGTTCACAGGCTTTGGCAACAGGGGGATAAATAAGCAGCATAACTGTTTGTAATTCAAATCTTTGCAGGGGTACTAGTCTTTATAGGTCGTGATTACAACATCTGCCGCCTTATCCCTGAGCGGTATCAATGACTGGTACTTTTCAGAGCCATACCAGGCATCCAGGGTTGCATGATCCGGAAATTCGATAACGACTACAAGATTGTAGCCGTGATCTCCCGCAAGAA
>JAFDBU010000132.1 GCA_019313095.1 Deltaproteobacteria bacterium
AAATGATGCCTGAAACCAGCATTCTTTCTTCAGGCAAACATTGATAAACATATCAGTATTCTAATGAGATTAATACTAAAAAATGTGTTCAGTGAGCTTTATCTCCTTAAATTGTTTCAGCCTGTAATAGGTTTCCCGCTCTCTTTCTCCCAGGTACTGGGTAATTGACTTTATCTGCTTCATCAGCTGGGGCAGAATGCGCTCTTCAAGAACTCTTACCCGTCTGGTAGTCTGGATAATTTCCCTGCTCAAACGCTGCAGTTTGTTGTCATATTCAGCAATGTCCAGGATTGCATCGACTATTTTTTCAAACCGCCAGGCCGCTTCTTCAAGATTGGCTGTAGTAGCCCGGATATCATAGTTTCTTGCCTTAACATCCCGAACAGCCGAATCCCGGGGCGAGATCTCCTTGTATTCCAATCCCCAAAGTTTTCTGGATGATATTTGAATTCCGAACTCCCTGATGGAAACTTCGCTGATTGAATCAATAACAGCTTCACCCAGATGACCGATGCTGAAAAGAAGCTCTACTATACCGTCACCATATAATTGCCTGATAGCTTTGCGTGATTCCAGGTATGGGGTCGAAGTCTTTAAAAATTCAATTATAAGGGCCTGGCGTCTGGATTTAAGTATCCCAATGGAATTGCTTACTGAAGAGGATTTGTCCTTAAGGAGAAGGAGATTAGTCCTTGTCGGATGGATCATGACACTATTCCTTCACCGGATCTTTTTTCGAGCTGTCCGGCATAAGGTTGAATTTTTCAAGAATTTTCAGGCCAATATCCAGGGTTTTATATATGGAGCGGGGTTCCTCTGCCTGGTGGATAAATTCATTCTCAAAGACAGCGGCAAAATCAAGAAGGTGCTGGTCTGATTCCGCCATACCGTCTCTGCCAACTATGGCCTCAAGTTTTTTTAGCTCTCTGCCTTTGGCATAGTTCCTATACAGTTGATTTGCCAGTTCCCGGTGATCTTCACGGGTCCTGCCTGAACCAATGCCTTTCTGCATGAGCCGGGACAGGCTCGGCAGGACGTCAATAGGCGGAAAGACCCCCGGCTGGTGAAGTTCCCGGCTTAGCACAATCTGTCCTTCTGTAATATAACCGGTAAGGTCGGGGATTGGATGGGTTATATCATCCTCCGGCATAGTGATAACCGGGATCATGGTTATTGATCCATCTGAACCTCTGATTCTGCCGGCACGCTCATAGAGGGATGCCAGGTCTGAATACATGTAACCGGGATAGCCGCGTCGGCCGGGAAGTTCTTTCCGGGCGTTGGATATTTCTCGCAGCGCATCGCAGTAATTGGTCATGTCTGTGATAAGAACCAGGATATCCATATTGTGATCAAATGCCAGGTACTCGGCCACGGTCAGAGCAAAGCGGGGTGCCATTAAACGCTCCATCACCGGATCATCCGCCATGTTGATAATGGCAACAAATTCAGACTCAATGTTCTCCAGGGCATCGAGGTAAAATGAATATTCATGAAAGGTGAGTCCCAGGGCGACAAAAACAACTGCAAAACTCTTGGAACTTTCCCGCAGCCTGGCATTCTGTAAAACCTGGGCCACCAGTTCCTTGGCAGGTAACCCGGCACAGGAAAAAATGGGCAGTTTTTGTCCCTTGACAAGTGTATTCAGTCCGTCAATGGCAGATATTCCTGTCTCGATAAATTCTTCCGGCCGCAGCCGTGCAACGGGATTGATAGGGTATCCCCGGGCAGGCCGCCACTCGGATGCAATAAACATGGGCAGGTCGTCGAGCGGTTCAAAGGAGCCGTTGAACTTCCTGCCAAGGACATCCTTTGCAAGCGGTACCTGCCGAACGGTATCAGTGAATATAATTTCAATGTTTTTGGAATTAAGACCTCGTGTCTCGCCAAAAAGCTGGATAAGGATGTTGCCTTTGAAAATTTCAAGAATTTCTCCTTCCATCCTGATAATACCAGGACCGACCACTTGCACAACCTCTCCGATCCGGGCTTCATGCACATTCCCGACTGAAAGCAGTTGGCCTGCTATCCTGTAAGCGGTTCTATATCTATGTTCAGAGAGTCTCATTTTCGCTCTTGGAAGTGGTGTGCTCCCCTCCCTTAATGTACTGGTCAGTGATGTTGCGAATAATATCCAGCATTTTGGCAGGCTCCGAGAATGCATCCTCGGTATAGGCGTTCTGGGCCAGAAAATCAGCCCGGATTTGTGCCGCGATCTGCATGACAAGGCGGTCCTGCTCCTGCAGGCCTTCAATGCCGACAATTTCCATAATTTCCTTGAGAGATTCCTCCTTATGCATAATTTCGCGGCACAGGCTGCGAAGGATCTCCCAGTCATTTGAAACATTATTCTTAAAGTGATCGGCAAGGACATTTTGGTAAAGGGAATAACTTTGCATCCAGTTGATCGCCGGAAAATGTCTGCTGTTTGCCAGAGTGGTGTCGAGCATGAGAAATGCTCCGGATGTTCTAAGCAGGGCCTGGGTTACCGGTTCGGTAAAATCTCCACCGGGTGGTGATACAGAGAGGATCATGCTGAGTGAGCCGATGTCACCGGAAAGAGTTTCCACGACACCTGCGCGCTCTACAAATGAAGAAAGACGTGAGGCCAGATAGGTAGGGTATCCTTCTTCACCGGGCATTTCCTCCAGAGAGGAGGAAATTTCCCTTAAGGCCTCGGCCCAGCGGGAAATAGAATCTGCCAGGAGCAGTACGTGAAAACCGAGGTCACGATAATACTCCCCAAGGGTAACAGCCGTATAGATGGAGGCCTCCCGGGCCGCGACGGGCATGTTGGAGGTGTTGACCACCAGAACGGTTCTGCTCATCAGGGGGCAGCCGGTTCTGGGATCTACAAGTTCAAGGAACTCTTCGATGAGTTCGGACATTTCATTGCCGCGTTCACCGCAGCCGGCATAAATGACGATATCAACATCAGCATGTTTTGCAATAGTCTGTTCCAGGATTGTCTTGCCGGTGCCAAAGCCGCCTGGAATTATGGAAGTTCCTCCACGGGCTAGTGGAAAAAGAAAGTCAATAATCCGCTGACCGGTAATAACCGGCTCCCCGGGACTGATTTTTTTCCGGTAGGGGCGCGGCACCCGCATGGGCCAGCTGTGATAGCCGAAAATTTCACTGCCATCCTCCAGTTTACAAAGAGAATCTCCCAGGGTTATTGTGCCCCGGACAATAGTTTTTACCCGGCCTTTACGGCCGTTGGGCATGATAATCGGATGTTTGAATGGTCCCTCGTCAATGTAACCGATTTTGACACCACCTGAAACTGTGTCCCCATTGTTAATAAGCGGGGTAAAGGTCCACTGTTTTTTTAGATCAAGAGAAGTCTCCAGATGAATCGGGTGTATAAAGGGTCCGGTTTTATCGGTTAGAGCATGAAGTGGTCTCTGCAGACCGTCGAACATGACTGAAAGCAGGCCGGGTCCAAGAGTTGTGGTTAGAGAAACCCCATGACCGTATACAGGTTCGCCAATGCCAAGACCAACCGGATCTTCATATACCTGCAGAACGCTGCTCTCCTTTTCCAGCCTTACAACTTCTCCTGTCAGGTTATTATCCCCGACAGATACTCTTTCAAAAAGGGTAAGGTCGCTAAGATCAGTGCGGACCGTAGCACCTGAAATGGAAATTATTTTGCCTGTTTCTTTCGTTGTCATATGTTCAACTGAATATGATAACCAATTGCCTTGTGTAATAGCCGCAGAGCATAATCTTCTCTTCTAACTTCCATTTTTAGGGGTGGTGGCATTATAACAAAAACCAGGTCCAATCCCTTTTCCAATTCCCTTATTCTGTTTTCTAGATCTTCGGTTACAAGCCGTTCATCAATAACAAAAAGACCATATTCGGTCTTATCGAT
>JAFDBU010000133.1 GCA_019313095.1 Deltaproteobacteria bacterium
AAAAGAAAAAAAGGTGTCGGTTTGGAAACGGAACCACCCTTCAAAAAATTTGTCACCATCATGCAGGGGTGCAACAATTTCTGTACCTATTGTGTTGTTCCATATACCAGAGGTCGGGAAACAAGCCGGTCACCTGAGGATATAGTTGCTGAGATATCACATCTTGCCGAACAGGGTGTCAAAGAGGTTACCCTGCTCGGGCAGAACGTTAATTCATATGGCAAAGTCTCAGGCGGTGAACTGCAGTACATCCCTTTTCCTGAACTTCTGAAAAAAGTTTCAGCCATAGACGGCATTGAGCGCGTACGGTTTACCACATCACACCCTAAGGACCTTTCTGCTGAACTGATAGAATGTTTTGCTGGAATTGAAAAACTTTGCCCACATTTTCATCTTCCGGTCCAATCAGGTTCAAATCACATCCTGAAGATGATGAACCGAAAATATACTATTGAACAATACTTAAAAAAAATAGAATCATTACAGAAGGTGCGTCAGGATATTGCCTTGACCACTGATATTATTGTCGGCTTTCCCGGTGAAAAAGACGAAGATTTCCACGCTACCTTGAAATTGCTTGAAAAAGTACGCTTTCATAGCGCATTTTCCTTCAAGTATTCCGACCGGCCCCAAACCAGGTCGATTTATTTTGACCACAAGGTGGATGAACATATCAAGACTGAGAGACTTAAAATTCTGCAGGAAAGACAGAATGATATCAGCCTGCAGAGAAACAGGGAGTATGAAGGCTCTGTCCAGTCGGTTATGGTTGAGGGGGAGAGCAAAAACGGAGACGGCCAGTGGAGCGGCCGCACAATTACCAATATCATTGTTAACTTTCATGCTCCTGCTTTAATGCCGGGACAGGTAGTGAAGGTAAAAATCACCGAGGGATTGCTGCATTCATTAAGAGGGATAATTGTCTGATATAAAATACCATGAAAATATTCCAGGAGTTACCATGATTGACCTGCACACACACACAATATTTTCAGACGGAGATCTAATTCCTGCCGAACATCTCAGGCGTGTTGAATCACTAGGTTATGAAGCCGTTGCCATAACTGATCATGCCGACTCTTCAAACCTTGATTTTATAATTCCCCGGATTGTCAGGGCTGCGGAGGATTTGAACCGCTTTTACAAAACCAGACTTGTTCCTGGTATAGAACTTACTCATATTCCGCCTGAAATGTTTTCCGAGCTAGTTGCACAATCGAGAAAACTTGGAGCCATGATTATCGTTGGCCATGGAGAAACAGTCATGGAGCCTGTAAAAACCGGCACCAACCTGGCAGCTATTGAGGCAGGTGTTGATATTCTGGCTCATCCCGGGTTCATCACAAAGCAAGAGGCTAAACTTGCAGCTGAAAAAGGTGTTTTTCTTGAGCTTACAGGCAGAAAGGGGCATTCCCTGACCAATGGCCACGTTGCCAGGATAGCTCAAGAGACCGGGGCATTGTTGGTTGTCAATGCAGACGCGCATGGACCGGGTGATTTTATGACCCCAGAAATGGCTGAAACCGTCGCACTTGGGGCAGGTCTGGATAAAGCCGGTTATGAAAAACTGCGTCAGAATATGTCTAGGCTTGCTGCAGGCAGATGAAGGAAAAGACAGGAAAGGGTCAGGGATGACGAAAAACTATAGAAAGTCCAAGGACAGGGCCAAAATCTTCAATCTTTAAAATCTTCAATTTCATTCACCAGCATCCAGTAGCGTATAGCTGTTCTACCACTCTTTTTTTCACGTCCACTTAAGGCAACACGGTTTATTTTGCGGCTCAGTAACCTGGAGTTGGGGATACTCGCAAAGCTACCTTCCATTTCTGCCTTTTGCCAACCCCACTCACTTACATAGATGCCGAGAGTGCCGGGAATATAGCGCTCAGGATAGAGCAGTTGCGCACCAAATCTTTTAGGCTCCACAGTAGACAATTGCCCGGCTACAGGAATTTCTCCGGTTATTGGCAGGTCAACCCTTTCAAGCACCGTCTGAAAATGGTCTATTGTAGACCAGTCCGTCCCAAGAATTGGTTCACGCGGTATGGCAAATGGGTCAGTATGACTGCTGACAGAGCCGGGATCCTGCAAAAGGATTGCCTTGTAGCCAAAAGAACGGATCTCATTGAGCAGGGTCTTATTATATTCTCCATAAGGTACTGCGAAAAAAACAGGCCTCTCTTCAAGCTTTTCAGATAATATCCCGGTACTCGCCTCAAGATCCGCTTTGATCCAGGCCCTGTATTCATTCATATTCATGCCTGAAGGCTTGAAAGCCATGTGATCATGGGAAAATCCGTGATTCTGGAAATCCACTCCTCCAGCCTTCATTTCCTTGACCTGATCCCAGGTAAGGTAATTCCAGTGTTTGTTTTCAGTGGCCTTGGCATAGAGAAATACTGTGAAAGGATAGCCATATGCCCTTAAGAGGGGCCAGGCATTATCATAAACGCTTCTGTAGCCGTCATCAATGGTAATAACCACGCTTTTATCAGGCAGTTCCGTCCCTTCGCTCAGATAGTGAACCAGCTGCTCCAGGGAAATAACTTTATAGTTATTGGTCTTGAGATACTCAAGCTGCTCCCTGAAACGTTCGACACCGATATTGGTTGAAGGATACTTATCCTCACCAAAACGATGATAGATGAGTATGGTTGCTCCCGGGATCCCCATGGTATTATCATGAGCTACTTCTGCGGCAACACCTTGAAAAGCAGACAAAAATACGAGAATGAAAATATATGATACGTAACTTAAACGCATATAGATGAAACTAGAGGGAAGCCTTGTCGAGACTTACGGGAACATCATTTTTTGAAACAGAACCAGTTAGCTTGGGCAGCTCCAGATCCGAGAGAATGAAGGCGTCATATTTCTGCAGATTATTGCTCAGAATAACCTTTTTGATTTCCTCAACGTATTCTTCACCCCGTTCTGAATACGGCAGGAGACCCTTGGCCATAATTAAGGGATCATCAGTAAATTTTCGAAATTGCCTGAACTCTTCATAGGAATTTAGACGATTCAGGGTCAGGTGATAAGCACGGACCGAATCAAGTACACTGTCATATGTCTTGACTTTATGCGTTTTGCCCTCATCCCGTCTTAAGGGAACGATACCCTTGTTTTTCCAGGTCCACATACCAAAGATACT
>JAFDBU010000134.1 GCA_019313095.1 Deltaproteobacteria bacterium
AAGTTCTTAACGGTAAACTGATGCTGGGCCGATCCTTCCGGGTGCTCGGGGCCATGGGGCCTCTATATACAGGTAAAATAGAGTCACTCCATATTGAAAAAGATGTTGTCCGGGAAGCAACCAGAGGCCAACAGGTCGGCCTGAAAATCAAAGATTTCAACAAGGCCAGGATAGGTGACATGGTTGAATCCTTCCAAGCTGCCGAAGTAAAATATGTCAAACCCTGGCAGCCGCAGGGCAAAATTTACTATCCTTGATAGATACACCTGCGGCTCTGGATATCCCAAACTCTTTCCTCAGGTCAGGAGAGTCCCTAATAAATTTTGCCACGCTGTTTTTTCTTGTACTTCATGTCCCGTTTTGCTACAATGTGGTAGTTGCTTTTGAAGGGGACGGACATGAATCCTCAAGATTCCAAAAGGTTATGTCCACTAGTAAAAATTAATAGTCTTTCTGGAGATATCCAATGCAAAGTAATGCCGACACAAGACCAGAACATCAAATGCCGAGCAGAATCAGAAGAATTGTCGAGGGAGCACTCATGCTGGGGGCAGCTTTGGTCGGGCTCTGGCTCCTGGCTGCCATGGCCACCTTCTTTTTCAAATAGCTTATAAAACCGGCAAAGCTGGAATGTAGTCGGCACGTCCGGTTTTCCATAGGCCTGTTTTGCATCCGGGCCAACAAAAAAATCCGCCATGGTGCGGATTTTTTTTGCCGTAATCCCAGTTCATACACAGTTGTTTTCAGGCCTTGGAAAGAGTAAAATAGTGTGCGATATTTTATAAAAATGAAGAAAATTTTCCTCGGTTGTAACCATGGTTCAGGCAGCAGTTCACCAAGCAGAAGCGGACAGCATAAAGGCAGAGATAAAAAAGGTGTCAGATACCTTTGTCTTCTCGGCCCGCGACATCGCCCTGCATTTTCAGACACTCATTTCGGCCAGGGCTGCAAGGATGCTCATGGAAGCACCGGGTCTTTATTACCCTGCCATGGATCTCTATGTGATATCCAGATCAGGCATGAACCGCGGCCACGGATCCATGTTTGAAACCTTTGCCGGATTCATTCCGCGAGAGAAAGGAACCTGCTACGGCTTTGTCCTGTATCCTGAAAGTTTTGTCCGGACCTGTCTTGATAAGTTGCTGCGCAAAACAACAAAGAATATCACACCGCAGATGAGAATTTAGATGGAGAATGTTTTTAACCGCAAATACCACAAAAAGGTCAAACTCGTGGATTCAGAAATCGAAAGGGAACTCATCATGAAACTCAAAAAGGACCTGGGCAGAAGTTAAGGAGCTGCCGGGTATCCAAGGCGCAATAGATGGAAATGTCGCATGAAACCCAGGCATACCCTGATAAAGACCGGAAATACCAAAGACCGGGCGAACGGGCGGTCCGGTTTATTCTGGGGATACTGGGCTTTTTCAGGGATATGTTTACCTCACCTGCCACCATTATTCCGCGCGGCAGAGTTCTGCAGCACCGGGGGCTTGATTTGCCGGTTGGCAAGGCAATCCGCTATTCTCATATTCTCCTGGTGGAGGACAATCCGGATACGGCCCGGGAATTTATCGAGACAATTGAAAATTATTATGTATTCGGCTCAATCATCATTTTCGTTGCCCATGCCTTTGATGCGGCCTTAACATTTTTTGCCAACGAGGAAGTCAACCTGGTTATCATGGACGCTGACCTGGATGATGATGACGGCGATGGGGCAATACTGACCCGGGAGTTTCTTTCCGAGAGACCCGATCTGACAATTCTGGCAAACAGCAGCAGAAAAATATCAAATTTAAAGCTCACAGGTTTTGGAGCAGTTGAAACCCTGGGAAAGAAGACGGAAAAACTAAAGATGTGGCTGGCGGTCAACGATCCCACCGGCTCGGAAGGATAATTTTTTTAAAAGAAAATTTTTGGAGTGCAATATTTATTATATTTTATAAGCATATAAAGAAACGGTAAATTTAACAACCGTCAGGAAACCCTAACCCGTCATCTCGAACGACTGACAAGCCGGAGAAATCTTTTTAGATTTCATGCACCCATTAAGATTTCTCCCTGCGGTCGAAATGACACGAGTGAGTCCGAAATGGGATGAATAATATTACCCTTAAATAATAGACCTAGAGGTAATAAAGAAAATGCTGAATTTTATCAGAAAAACATTGATAAGCAGGGACCGGGACCTTCCTGGTCAGGCTACAAGTAGAGAAGAAAGAACCAGGATCGCCGCCAGTGTAATCCTGCTGGAGGCAGCACACGTTGATAATGAATGTACTGACGAAGAGCTGGATCATGTCATTGAAACGCTGCGATCTGATTTCAAGCTGTCTCAGGAGCACGCTGAGGAGCTGGTTGAACTGGCCCGTCATGAACGAAAAAACGCAGTTGATCTTTTTGAATTTACCAATCATATAAATAATGAGTTCAGTAAGGAGGAAAAAAGAGCTGTACTCAAGGCTGTCTGGCGCATTATCCATATAGACGGGCAGCTTGAAAAACACGAGGATCATTTTGCCCGTAAACTGACCCATCTCCTCAGGCTGTCGCCTGCGGATATGATCGATGCCAAACTGCAGGCCCGTAAGGAAATACAATAAGGGGTCGTAAGTATAATATCCTGCTACAAAAATAAAGCGTCGAATGATGGTTGCACAAAAGATTCTCGTCAAAAAGGATGATGTCGCAACAATTGCCTGTCCCAGCTGCGGTATGACAAAAAAGTTTTCCGGAGAATCATGCAGACAAAAAAGTAAGCGGGATTTGCTCGTTAAGTGCAGTTGAGTGAACGGATTCTGTGTCTGCCTTGAATACAGGAAAGATCGAAGAAAATCAGTAAAATTCTGGGTAAAAGCATCAATTTGTCAAACCATAGAAAAAGTCAGGATATAATTATAAAGAATATTTCTATGGGAGGAGCAGGGGGTCGCACCTTTAAAAAACATAAAACAAAGAAGGATGATCGGCTGCAGGTTTTCTTTGAGCTGAATGATTGCAATAATACACTTGTAAAAAAGGAGGTTATCGTACGGACAATGAATCATGACTATGTGGGAAGTGAATTCAATGATAAATAAAGAATCTATTCTTCACCGGGATTTTATCTCCTCGACTAGTTGGTAAACAGTGAATGACTTGATCGAACAGGTAAAAATTTTCCGGCAGGAAAGGGATTGGGACCGTTATCATTCGCCCAAGAATCTGGCTATGGCCCTTACTGTTGAAGTTAGTGAACTGGTTGAACATTTCCTATGGCTGACCCAGGAACAAAGCAGCAATCTTGGGCCGGAGAAACTGGCACAGGTCAGGGAAGAGATTGGAGACATCCTGATCTATCTGGCAAATATTTGTGACAGGCTTGGCATAGACCCCCTTGAGGCGGCCCAGGACAAATTGCAAAAGAACAAGGTAAAATACCCTGCTGCAAAGGTTCGCGGTAAATCAGACAAGTACAGTGAATACGTATGAACTGTGTTTTCTGTTTTAAAGAAATTCCTGAAATAAAGATCCATATCCGGGATGAGTGTCCTGCCTGCGGCAGAGATTTGCACATTTGTCTGAATTGCGAGTTTTATGATGCCAATGCGTATAGACAATGTCGCGAGACCGTAAGAGAACCTGTCAAGGATAAAGACAAAGCGAATTATTGTGATTTTTTCAGGGCGGACCGAAAAGGCGAAAAAAAAACCGGCTTAGAAAGTGACATCCTGAAAAAATTAAACGATCTTTTTAAGTAATTGACAGTTACGGGTAGAGAAAAAGTCATGATCAACACCCGCTTCTCTACAAAACGGCATTCTGACGGCATAACCGATCCACATATTTAAGCAGGGTGGGTATTCTGCCCTGACCTTGCATGCTTTTTACCAGAAATTTTGCCGCTTCCTCCTCCATGCCTACCGCTGTTATATAGAGAGGCTTTCC
>JAFDBU010000135.1 GCA_019313095.1 Deltaproteobacteria bacterium
CATCTTGGCAACCGGCGGGTGCGAACGGTCGGAGAGCTCGTTGAAAATCAGTACCGTATAGGCCTGGTACGCATGGAGCGCGCCATCCGGGAGCGTATGACGCTGCAGGAGGTCGAAACCCTTATGCCCCATGACCTGATAAATCCCAAGCCTATCACCTCGGCTATTAAAGAATTTTTTGGTACGAGTCAGCTTTCACAGTTTATGGACCAGACCAACCCGCTTTCGGAAGTTACGCATAAGAGGCGCTTGAGCGCCCTCGGTCCCGGTGGTCTGTCCAGAGAGCGGGCCGGCTTTGAGGTACGTGATGTCCATCCCACCCATTATGGCAGAATATGTCCGGTTGAGACACCTGAAGGTCCCAATATCGGTCTCATTGTTTCCCTGGCCGCTTATGCGCGCGTCAATGAATTCGGGTTTATCGAAACCCCATACCGCCGGGTGATTGACAGGAAGATAACGGATGAGGTGGTTTACCTTAACGCCATGGCGGAGAAAAACGAGTTAATCGCTCCCACCAAGGTTGAGCTGGATAAAAAAGGCAAGATTATAGATGATAACCTTATTGCCCGTGAAGAGGGCGAGGTTGTCATTACTTCAGGTGATCAGGTCACCTATATCGATGTGGCACCGAATCAGCTTGTCTCTGTTGCAACCGCACTGATCCCGTTTCTGGAGAATGATGACGCCAACAGGGCTCTGATGGGTTCAAACATGCAGCGTCAGGCCGTACCGCTGCTGCGCACCGCGGCTCCGCTGATAGGTACCGGCCTGGAGAAAGTGGTTGCAGGTGATTCAGGTACATGTCTGCTGGCTGGCGGAGACGGTGTTGTTGAGGAAGTGGATGCGACCCGTATAGTGGTGAACTACGATGAACCCGGTACCGATGGCTTTATGACCGGGGTCGGGGTCTACCGTTTAAGCAAATTCAAAAAGTCAAATCAGAATACCTGTTTTACACAGAAGCCACTGGTATATCCGAAACAGCGGGTAACCAAGGGCATGGTCCTGGCCGACGGTCCCTCCTGTGATCAGGGAGAGCTGGCCCTTGGCAAGAATGTTACTATGGCCTTCATGAGCTGGCGCGGTTATAACTTTGAGGACTCTATCCTGCTTTCCGAGAGGCTTTTAAAAGATGACACCTACACCTCAATTCATGTTGAGGTTTTTGAGACCATGGCCCGGGATACCAAGCTGGGCAAGGAAGAAATTACCAGGGATATTCCCAATGTTGGTGAGGAAGCCCTGAAAAATCTTGATGAAAGCGGCATTGTCAGGATTGGAGCCGAAGTGAAACCCGGTGATCCCCTGGTCGGCAAGGTAACGCCAAAAGGTGAAACCATGCTCTCACCTGAGGAAAAACTGTTGCGGGCCATTTTCGGTGACAAGGCAGGTGACGTTAAGGATTCTTCCCTGCGGGTGCCGCCCGGTGTCGAAGGTGTGGTTATTGATGCCAAGGTTTTTTCGCGCAAGGGAGTTGACAAGGATGAGCGGTCTCTGGCCATTGAAGACATGGAGGTTGAAAAGCTTACCAAGGACCTGGAAGACGAGTTGCGTTGCCTGAAAAAGGGTGTGCGTGACGGTCTGAGTGAACTGCTTGAAGGAAAAGTGGCAAAGAGCGGGCTCAAAGGCAAGGGCAGCAAGGTGCTTCTGGCCAAAGGTAAGAAATTCACCAGGGAGATTATCGAGGAGGCTGATTTTGCCAAGCTGCAGGAAATTGATTATTCAGCCTGGAAGAATGTTACGGAAAAGGCTGAATCTTTATTCTCGCAATATCGGGAGCAGGCAAAACTGGTGCGGGAACGTTATGAAGGCATCATAAACCGGCAGCGCAAAGGTGATGACCTGCCTCCCGGCGTCATCCGCATGGTCAAGGTCTATGTTGCAGTGAAGCGCAAGCTGGCTGTCGGTGACAAGATGGCGGGACGCCATGGTAACAAGGGCGTTGTCTCACGTATTCTGCCGGTAGAGGATATGCCTTATTTTGCTGACGGCACGCCGGTTGATATAGTGCTTAATCCCCTGGGTGTACCGTCACGTATGAATGTTGGCCAGGTACTTGAAACCCACTTGGGATTTGCAGCCAAAAAACTGGGTGAACAGCTTCAGCAGATGGCGGAACGGAAAGAAGCTGCCGAGGTTAGGAAAAAGCTGAAGAAAATCTATTCAACCCAGGAATACAATAAGAACTTTAAAGATCTTTCAGATGAAGAGCTTGTAGACAGATCCAGGAAATATGGTGAAGGAATTCATATAGCCACTCCGGTCTTTGACGGTGCTGCGGAAGAAGAAATCCGGGCTCTGCTGGTGGAAGCCGGTTTAAATGAAACAGGCCAGACCACCATGTATGACGGCTTGACCGGCGAACCCTTTGATAAGCCGGTCACAGTGGGAACAATGTATATAATGAAACTGCAACACCTGGTTGATAACAAGATCCATGCCCGATCAACCGGCCCGTATTCCTTGGTAACCCAGCAGCCCCTGGGCGGCAAGGCACAGTTCGGTGGCCAGCGGCTTGGCGAGATGGAGGTTTGGGCCATGGAGGCATACGGTGCCGCCTATACCCTTAAGGAGTTCTTGACCGTGAAGTCCGATGATGTTGAGGGTAGGACCACTATGTATGAAAATCTGGTCAAGGGTAAAAATTTCCTGGAAACCGGGTTGCCGGAATCATTCCATGTCCTGGTCAAGGAACTCCAGGGATTATGCCTGGATGTGGAATTGTTGAATGAAAAAAATAATGCTTAAGCAAATATACGGCTTATTGCCTTTTACTTTTAGAGATAGGTGCTGACGTGGAAGAACTGTTTAGCTTTTTTGCCAAGGCCAAGAAACCTTTGAGTTTCAACGCTGTGAGAATTTCACTCGCCTCGCCGGGCAAGATTCGGGACTGGTCCCATGGTGAGGTGAAAAAACCGGAGACCATCAATTACAGGACGTTCAAGCCTGAAAGAGATGGTCTTTTCTGTGCCAAGATCTTTGGGCCGGTTAAAGACTACGAGTGCAATTGCGGGAAGTACAAACGCATGAAGCACCGTGGCGTAGTCTGCGAAAAGTGTGGTGTTGAGGTTATCCAGTCCAAGGTACGACGTGAAAGACTCGGCCATATAGAGCTGGCCGCGCCTGTGGCCCATATCTGGTTTCTGAAGAGTTTGCCGACCAAGATCGGCAATCTGCTTGATATGACCCTGAAAGAACTTGAAAAGATTCTTTATTTTGAAGCTTACGTAGTTACAAGTTCTGAAGTGGACACTTTAGCTGCAGGTACCCTGTTAAACGAAGAAAAATACCGAACCCTGCTTGAAGAGCATGGTGACAAGTTTACGGTCGGTATCGGTGCTGAGGCTATCAGGGATCTGCTCAAAGCCATAGATCTGGTGGAGCTTTCAGCTGCCATCCGCGAAGAAATGCGTGCCACCGGCTCTGAGACCAAGCGAACCCGGCTGGGTAAAAGACTTAAGGTCGTGGAGGCTTTTCGTGATTCTGGCAACAAACCTGAATGGATGATCCTTGAAGTTATTCCGGTTCTGCCTCCGGATTTGCGCCCACTGGTGCCCTTGGAGGGCGGCCGTTTTGCCACCTCTGATCTCAATGATCTCTATCGGCGGGTCATAAACCGCAATAACAGGCTGAAAAGGCTTCTTGAGCTGGATGCCCCGGATATTATCGTGCGCAATGAAAAACGCATGCTGCAAGAGGCGGTTGACGTCCTGTTTGATAACGGCAGACGCGGTCGAGTCATAACAGGACCCAACAAGAGACCTCTTAAATCTTTCAGCGATATGCTCAAGGGTAAACAGGGTCGATTCCGCCAGAATCTGCTCGGTAAACGGGTCGATTATTCCGGCCGTTCGGTTATTGTGGCCGGCCCGCACCTGAGGTTGCATCAATGCGGTATTCCTAAGAAGATGGCTCTGGAACTCTTCAAGCCCTTTATTTATAACAAGCTGGAACTGCTTGGCTATGTCACCACAATAAAGAGTGCCCGCAAGATGGTGGAGAAGGGGACCAAGGAAGTATGGGATGTGCTCGAGGATGTGGTCACCGAGTATCCTGTTATCCTCAACCGGGCCCCGACCCTGCACCGTCTCGGTATGCAGGCCTTTGAAGCCGTACTGATCGAGGGCAAGGCTATCCAGCTTCATCCGCTCGTGTGTATGGCTTTCAATGCAGACTTTGACGGTGACCAGATGGCGGTCCATGTGCCCCTCTCGGTCGAGGCTCAGACCGAGGCCAGGGTGCTTATGATGTCCACCAATAACATCCTTTCGCCTGCCAACGGAGGTCCGGTCATCATCCCCACCCAGGACATCGTACTGGGGCTTTACTATATGACCAGGGAAAGAATTTTTGCCAGGGGTGAGGGGAAGGCTTTTTCATCCAGTGATGAGGCCAGAATAGCCTATGACCAGGGGGTAGCAGACCTGCATGCCAAGATCAGGGTCCGCATTGACGGCAAGCTGGTGGATACAACCATCGGCCGCATACTGCTGAGCGAGCTGCTGCCCGTCAGGGTGCCATTCAGTGTGATCAATAAAGTCATGACCAAGAAGGAATTGGCCTGGTTAATTGACTATACTTACAGGAATGCCGGCACCAAGGAAACCGTCATACTTGCTGACCGTTTAAAGGACATGGGTTATGAATATGCAACCCGGGCCGGAATTTCCATCTGCGTAAATGATATGATGGTCCCGGTCAACAAGGAAGACATCCTGGTTAAGGCTGAAAACCAGGTCCTTGATGTTGAAAGCCAGTATACCGATGGTCTGATTACGGTTGGAGAGAAGTACAACAAGGTGATTGATGTCTGGTCAAAGGCGACAGAATCTGTTGCCAAGGAAATGATGGACGAGATGAGTGTTGATTACCTGCGCGGTCCTGACAAAAAAGTTGTTGAGTCGCCCAGTTTCAACCCGATTTATATTATGGCTGATTCAGGTGCCAGAGGCAGCAAGGATCAGATCCGTCAGCTGGCAGGTATGCGTGGCCTTATGGCCAAGCCCTCTGGTGCTATTATTGAGTCGCCTATCAAGGCGAACTTCCGGGAAGGTCTGGGAGTTCTGGAATATTTTATTTCAACCCATGGTGCCCGTAAGGGTCTTGCCGATACCGCCCTTAAAACAGCAAACTCAGGTTATCTTACCAGAAGGCTGGTGGATGTGGCCCAGGATTCCACAATAATCGAAAAGGACTGTAACACCCTGGACGGTATCTGGGCTGAACCCCTCATGGAAGGCGGTGAAGTGATCCAGCGGGTGGGTGAACGTATCCTGGGGCGGGTCAGCCTTGATGATATCTATGACCCATTTACCGATGAACTGCTAGTTGCCGCCAACCAGCAGATCACTGAGGAAAAAGTGGAAAAAATTGAGGCTGCCGGCATTGACCGCATACTCATCCGTTCCGTGCTGACCTGCCGTTCCAAACGGGGGGTCTGCGCCATGTGCTATGGCCGTGATCTGGGACGGGGGCACATGGTAAATATCGGCGAGGCTATCGGTATTATTGCAGCCCAGTCCATCGGTGAACCGGGAACACAGCTGACCATGCGTACCTTCCATATCGGTGGTACCGCAAGCCGCCGGGCTGAACAGGCTGAAATCCGGACCCAGCATGGTGGCGTAATAAAGTTCCAGGAAATTCATTTTGTTAAAAGCGATAAGGGCAGGATGGTTGTCATGAACCGGAACGGGGCTATCAGCATTCTAAGTTCTGAGGGAAGGGAACGTGAGCGCTACCCGGTAAACTATGGTGCCCAGCTCCTGGTTGATGACGGCCAGAAGGTTGAACCCGGAACCATTCTTGCCGACTGGGATCCCTATACCATTCCCATTGTCTGTGAGGTCGGCGGTATTGTCAAATATGGTGATGTTGTGGAAGGCACCACCATGCAGGAACGCGTTGACCCTGTTACCGGCAAGGCGAGCAAGGTTATTGCCCAGACTCGTCTGAGCGGTGATATGAACCCGCGTATCACCATTAAGGATAAGCGCGGTAGAACCCTCAAACTGCCAGGGACAGGATCACCCGCCCGCTATTCCCTGCCGGTCGGTTCAATCATCTCGGTCAATGAAGGGGATACAATCCAGTCCGGTACCGTCGTCGGCAAGATCCCTAGGGAGACAACAAAGAACAAAGATATTACCGGTGGTCTGCCGCGGGTTGCCGAACTGTTCGAAGTCCGGAAACCCAAAGAACATGCAGTAATTACCGAAATTGACGGCAGGGTCTCATTCGGCAAGGATCTCAAGGGAAAAAGGAGGGTTGTCATTACGCCCGAGATTGGTGAACCCAAGGAATATCTAATCCCGAAAGCCAAGCATGTGAGTGTTCATGAAGGTGATTATGTTAAGGCGGGCGAGGCCTTGATGGACGGTTCACCGATCCCGAATGATATTTTGCGTGTTCTCGGTGTCAAAGAACTGGCGCGCTTCCTGGTAAATGAAATCCAGGAGGTTTATCGTCTGCAGGGTGTAAAGATCAATGATAAACATATAGAGGTCATCGTGCGCCAGATGCTTCGTCGCATCCAGATCACCGATCCCGGCGACTCATCATTTATGCTTGGTGAACAGGTCGAATGGTGGGTCTTTGAAGAGGAGAACGAGAAGATCATGAATGCCGGGGCAAAACCTGCGGTTGCCGAACCCTTGCTGTTGGGTGTTACGAAGGCATCCCTTTCCACGGACAGTTTTATCTCGGCGGCATCTTTCCAGGAGACGACAAAAGTTCTGACCAATGCCGCCATGGGAGGCCGTGTTGACAGGCTGCTTGGGCTGAAGGAAAATGTCATTATGGGCAGGTTGGTACCTGCCGGTACCGGTTTAGAAAAGTACCGTGTCGAGGAGGAATAGTCCCTCTTGTGCTGGTTTAAGGCATATACCTATAGTGTTATGGGCCGGCATTGAGGACAATAAGATTGTTCTTGACAAGAAAGCCTGTGTAAGGTATTAAATTCCGTTTTTTGGGAATTCTATAAAAGTAAGAGTTTCAGAACTATATAACAAATTTTATTTTTTCAGGAGTTGGAATCAATGCCAACCATTAATCAACTTGTAAGACAAGGTCGAAAAGTAGCCAAGAAAAGAAGCGATACTCCGGCGCTGAAAGGTTCGCCTCAGAAAAGAGGCGTCTGTGTTCGTGTGTATACCACCACACCCAAGAAACCGAACTCCGCGCTGCGAAAAGTTGCCAGGGTCAGGCTGACCAACGGTATCGAGGTTACCTCATACATCCCTGGAATTGGTCATAATCTTCAGGAACACTCAGTCGTGTTGATTCGCGGTGGCAGGGTGAAAGACCTCCCAGGTGTTCGGTATCATATTATTCGAGGCACTCTTGATGCCCTCGGTGTTTCAGACCGGCGGCAGGGGCGTTCTAAATACGGAGCCAAACGGCCGAAATAGTTAAAGGATAATTGATGTTTTAGGAGGTTCAATATAGATGCCCAGGCGAAAGATTACAGAAAGACGTACCATTCAACCGGACCCGCGATATAACAGTGTGCTGGTAAGCAAGTTTACCAATGGCATTATGGAGCGCGGCAAAAAGAGCGTGGCCCAGGATATATTTTACGGGGCAATGGATCTTATCGAGCAGCAGGTCAAAGACGCCGAGCCGATTGCAGTTTTTGACAAGGCCATGGAAATGGTGCGACCGAAGGTTGAAGTAAAGTCTCGGCGTGTGGGTGGCGCCACGTACCAGGTTCCTGTCGAAGTGAGGCCGGAAAGAAGGAACGCTCTGGCCATCAGGTGGATTATCAGTTTTGCCAAGGCCCGTCCGGGCAAATCAATGTCAGAGAAATTGGCGGCAGAACTGCTTGATGCCTATAATGAACGCGGCGGTTCTGTTAAGAAGCGTGACGATACTCACCGTATGGCGGAAGCCAATAAGGCATTTGCCCATTACAGGTGGTAAAAATAGCATCAAATGAATTTAGGGAATTGACAAAAGGTGCGGATTAGAGTAAAAAACGCCTCCTTTTGAGCTGGCTTGGCAAAGGGTGTCTCGGCTGATCAATTAACTCCAGAAGGGAAATAAACTTGAGGAAAGAGAGAACCCGTGGCAACCGATTTTCCTCTTGCCAGGCTTCGAAATATAGGGATTATGGCCCATATCGATGCCGGCAAGACCACAACAACAGAGAGGATTTTATATTACACCGGTCGTTCGTATAAGATGGGTGAGGTCCATGAAGGCACTGCTGTCATGGACTGGATGGAACAGGAGCAGGAAAGGGGCATTACCATCACTTCAGCCGCCACGACCTGTACCTGGCATGACTATAAAATAAATATTATAGATACCCCGGGGCATGTGGATTTTACCATTGAGGTGGAGCGCAGTCTCAGGGTGCTTGATGGCGCGATAGCCGTCTTTTGTGCGGTTGGCGGAGTTGAACCTCAGTCTGAAACCGTATGGCGACAAGCCGATCATTATCATGTCCCACGTATAGCCTTTGTGAACAAGATGGATCGCATAGGCGCCGATTACTGGCAATGCGTGAAAATGATGCGGGAACGGCTTGCAGCAAATCCGCTGCCGATTCAGATCCCGGTTGGCAGTGAAAACACCTTTCGAGGAGTTATTGACCTCGTTACAGAAAAAATGCTGGTGTTCGACGAGGAGTCGAAGGGATTACAGTATAGAGAAGAAGATATTCCGGCAGAATTCACCGAGGAATCTTCGGCCGTCCGTATGACGCTTCTCGAGAAGTTGGCCGACTTCGATGAGGAGGTCATGGAAAAATATTTGGAAGAGCAGACCATATCTGCCGAACTGATTCAAAGGGCGATCAGGAACGCGACGCTCAAACTGCAACTGGTACCTGTACTCTGCGGTTCAGCGTTTAAGAACAAGGGAGTGCAGCCCCTGCTTGATGCGGTAATTAGCTATTTGCCGTCACCCTTGGATGTGCCACCGGTTCAGGGACTCAACAGCAACGATGAAATTGAGACCCGCAAGGCAAGTGTATCGGAAAATTTCTGCGGATTGGCCTTTAAAATTGTTTCGGACCCCTTTGTCGGCAACCTGGCTTTTGTCAGGGTTTATTCAGGGGTTCTTAAAGTTGGCAGCCAGGTATACAATCCGGTCAAACGGAAAAAAGAA
>JAFDBU010000136.1 GCA_019313095.1 Deltaproteobacteria bacterium
CGGCAGCTGGGGAATCGGCTAAAAATCAGCTCAACGCATTCTTAAGTTCATCAAATCTGCAGGATAAGCGCTGGAGTTCGTCCTCAAAGCTGGTCTTAACCTTATAGGGCAGCGTTTTGAAAAGATCGATCATAAACTTATTGCCGGGCGCGGTATAGGCAACCAGACCCGAGATCCCATGCTCACGCGCTGCCGCAGCAAGTTTGTGCAGAAATATCCTGCCCAACCCCTTACCCTGGTATTCTTTGGCGACAGTGAATGCCACTTCTGCCGTATTCGATTCTAGCAGAAGAAGATATTCACCCACCGCAACTACCCGGTCAAAGCCGGACTCCCCGACCACCCCGATAAGGGTCAGGTCCCTGATATAGTCGATCTGGGATATGGCTTCAACATCAGAGGTAGTGAAGCTGGATTTGGCGTGAAAGAAGCGCTGCATGACATCTTCCTTGTCCAGACTATAGTAATGCTCCCTAATCCTGCGAACATCAACCGGTTTGGCCGGCCGTATGGTAACGGTCTGGCCGTTTACTTCAAGAGTTTCCTCCAGGTTCACCGGATAGATAGCCCCGGATGTCTCTCCCAAGCTGCGGCCTCTGCTGATCAGGCCCTTTTCCCTCGCGGCAGAGAAGAGTTCATCCCGGTAATCCGGGTGGGCCAGGCTTATCATGGCAATTACTCTTTCCTGCAGGTTCTTGCCGAACAGGTTAACTACGCCGTATTCTGTAGCCACATAATGAACGCTGCCGCGAGGAACTACCACCGTCTCATTCAGCATAAAGGGGACAATATTGCTCCTTTCTCCGTCAGGTGTAGTGGAACGCAGCATGATAATTGATTTGCCTCCCGGAGCCCGGCGGGCCCCTTGGACAAAATCCATCACACCGCTTACCCCGGAATAGTGTGTCTGGGCAGTCGCTTCTATGGCAACCTGACCTGTAAGGTCGATTGTCTTTGCCACATTCAGGGAAACCATACGGTTGTGACTTGCAATAATATGGTGATTATTGACATAGTCCGATGGGTGGAACTCAATAGCAGGATTGTCATGCAGGAACTCATAAAGTTCCTTGTTCCCCAGGGCGGCCGATGCCACCAGCTTGCCTTCATTAAGTCCCTTTCTGCTGTTGTTGATTACACCAAGAGCATAAAGCTTCAGTATATCGTTAGTGAGATACTGTGAATGAAAACCGAGATCATTTTTTTGCTGCAGGGCCTGTACCGTTGCCTGGGAAGCCGCATCAAGACCCACCTGCAGTGTTGAGCCATCGCTTATCAGGCGGGAAATATGGCGTCCAATCATGGTGTATACCTCGGACGGCTCTGACTGTTCTACTGTTAGCAGATCCTCTTCATGCTCGACAATAACATCGACATTATTGACATGAATAAAACTTCGACCCATGATGCGCGGCATACTGGGATTGACCTGGGCAATGACCACGTCAGCCGAGTTGGCTGCCGCCAAGGTGACATCAACTGAAATCCCCAGACTCATCCAGCCAAAATCATCAGGCGGTGATACCTGGACCAGGGCCACATTGATTGGCAGTTTACGGCTTTTGAACAGGATAGGGACTTCCGACATGTTCATGGGGGTCACAAAGGGCATGATCTCCCTGAAGAAGTCCTGGGGACCTGTGGTTCCAAGATAGATGTGGCGAATACTGAAACCCGAATCAGTGTTTATATTGGCGATTTTGGTCAGGGGGGCACTCTCCCGGCTTAGCATGCGCACGATTTCCAGACCGGTGAAGAGGCGTGAATTTCCGGTCAGGGCCCGTACCAGTTCCTGCGGTTCGCCGCAGGCAGAACCGATAAATACCCGTTGGCCGGATTTGATCTTGTTTATTGCGCTGGCCGAATCACACTTTTTTGCAACATAGCTGTCAACCCAATACTGACCTTTTGCCATAATCCCATACCCTCCAGGAGCTGGTCCCCTCTTATCTGCAATTAAAAAAAGCAAGACGCATGGCCGCAGGAAATAATATAACGTATTTCCCAAGCCAGGCAAGAAGAGATGGTGTGCCGGGTGATAGAAAATAAAGCAGGCAGCTGAGGGCTGACGGCTAGTATCAGTAGGAGGGATATCTGGTGATCATGATGCTGTAAAGCAGCATCAATATGATCAGGGAAAAGGTTATGAGCCAGCCCTTAATTTTTGATCTGCGGTCGCATACCCGCCGCTTGATGCCATAATCCTTATAATTCAGTTTTCCCGCCTTGAAATCCTCATGGGCTTTTCTGACAAAATCATTAACCCAGTATGGTGTGGAACCGTTTGCCAGATAATCCTTAAATAGGATATCGAGTCTCTTTTCCGGTATTGGCCGGTTAAACCAGTTATGGTAGGCTATGCGGAACAGTTCGTACTCGGAGATCTGCAGTACTGCTGAAATGAAACCGATTAGCTTCGTTTCATCATCGATTAAAAAATCCAACCTGGCTGCTGATATAGTCGGCATCGTTCCTGACCCTGCTGATGCTTACTTAAAATTACAAAATAAGCATCATATGGACCAAGATCAAAAATATGGGCAAAAAACTCCTGCTTATGACAAAAAAGTTTTTGTAAAGAATCAACTTGTAAAATCCGCCCGGGCCTTATATTTTCTATATATTCCCGTCACAATATTCCGGCTGAATGTCTACGCCTAAATTCTGCAGTAAGGAGAAGCCATGGAAACCAGATTTTTTCCCCAGCGAAAAATGATTTTCACCAAACACCCTGCATACGATAATGTCAA
Source organism: Deltaproteobacteria bacterium (assembly GCA_019313095.1). Lineage (GTDB taxonomy): Bacteria > Desulfobacterota > Desulfobulbia > Desulfobulbales > BM004 > BM004. The sequence goes on from JAFDBU010000136.1 coordinate 2,751, forward strand.
GACAGCGATGTTCATTACGGGCGAAGAGCCCAGTATGTCCAGTGTCTGCCTCATTGAGATCGCCCCCGGTTCGGAGACTCCCATCCATACTCATGAAGAAAACGCCGACTCGGTCTTTGTGGTTCAGGGAAAAGGGGAGACCTATATCAACGGCAGTTGGCAGCCCATTGAGCCGGGTGATTATCTTTTTATCCCTGCAAAAGGAGAACACGGTACCCGCAACACGGGAACTGACCCCCTGCAGCTCTTTATTCATAAAAGCCCTCAGCTGTGATAAAATTGAGGGGCCAGAGATAGAACAAAAAAGGGAATTAAAGTCAAAAGAACCGCGGCTTTATCTGCAGCGGTTCTTTCTAAAATGACGTTATACGTCATTATCCTTATTTATAAAATTGCTTGGATTATACAGCCGGCCGAACTTCCTCCTCTTCAATAGACTCAGCTGTCGAGCATGATGTCATCAGGTCACAGAGACGGTCGTCTACCTCTGTCATAAGGATGTGCAGATCTTCAATATGAGTCAGAACTTTATATTTGTCGATTGACGGAACTTTATCGAACTTACTGGATAACTCATGGAGCCTTTTGCTCCAGTACTCCAGCTCATCAGCCACGCTGGAACAATATTCTTTTGTTGCCATGACAAACCTCCTGCCGGCTGAACACCGGCTTGAACTTTATTTACAGTTTGTTACCGGCAAAACCTAGACAACTGCCTGAATAACATATCTTCCAAATTAAAATATAATAATGATTCTCATGTACACAATGAAGTAAAAGAAATTAGCCTCATGAGACCTATCCCCACCTCAAGAGGATGGGGCATTACGGCCACATGAAAACCGGCAAATTTCAAAAAACATTAACCGCATTTGATGCCATCCATCCCCGCCGCAAGCAGCGGGGCATTGTGGCATGGCCTCGTAAATTA
>JAFDBU010000137.1 GCA_019313095.1 Deltaproteobacteria bacterium
GGTGACAAATTATTTCATTGTAAAAGGCAAATGACGAGGAATTGCCATGGGAAGACCTGTGAGTATGACCGGTTTTGGCCGGGGAGAAAAAAGCAGTGGCCGGGGTTCATGGATTGTTGAATTTCGCGCTGTCAATCACCGCTATCTTGACATCAGCATTAAGTCGCCTCGACGTTTCATTGGCTGGGAGGAGAGAATTAAAAAAGAGATTTCTGCTTTTCATCTCCGGGGTCGAATTGATGTATATGTGAATTTTAGTGACCAGGGTATTGAAACACCACGGCTGAAGACAGATATGCAACTGGCCAGGCAGTACCTAACCTGCCTGCAGGAAATAATGACTGAACTTTCGGTTCCTGGAGCACCGGATCTGGCTATGCTGGCAGCAAACCGGGATATAATTACACCTGTTGATGATGAAGCAGGGACGGAAAGACAGGAAGAACTCTGGCCGACATTCAGGGAGGCTCTACATGGAGCCCTGGCTGAGTGTCAGCAAATGAGGCAGAGCGAAGGAGAAACACTGCAAAAGGATCTTTTTGTACGTCTGAGTGATTTTAAGGAGAAGATAGATGTCATTGAGCAGTCCCTGCCACAGATAATTGCAGCGAGGGAGAACAGTTTAAAAGAACGTCTTGACAATCTTTTGTCAGGGGTAGATATTGATCCGGTACGTTTAGCTCAGGAAGTGGCCATTCTTGTTGACAAAACGGACGTAAGTGAAGAAATAGTAAGACTTCGCAGCCATGTCGAACAATTTAAAAGTTTTCTTGAACTGGATGAAGCAGTTGGCAGAAGACTCGATTTTCTTGTACAGGAATTTCTGAGGGAAGTTAATACCATTGCTTCAAAGATCAGTAATGCTGAAACGGCCCACATATCTGTCGGCATGAAGAACGATCTTGAAAAAATACGTGAACAGGTCCAGAACCTGGAGTAGGAGAAAGAAAATATGGATGGAAGGATGATTAATGTTGGATTCGGTAATTCCATTGTTGCCAGCAGAATAGTAGCAGTAGTGAATCCGCATTCCAATCCCATGAAGAAACTAAAGGACGAAGCCAAGCGGAATAACCGTCTCCTGGATGTAACTGAGGGCAGGAGAACCCGTTCCATTATCATACTTGACAGCAACCATGTAATCCTTTCGTCGGTCCAGCCGGAAACCATAACACAGCGTTTTATTCCGGCAACCGCGCTGCAGCCTTCTCAGACAGAAGATTTTTAGACACATACTATGCAAAGCGGCAGCCTTTTCATAATCTCTGCTCCCTCAGGGACCGGCAAAACAACGATACTCAAGAAGATTGTCGCGGCAATGGATAATGTTGCATTTTCTGTTTCTCATACTACCAGGGCTCCCAGACCGGTGGAACAGGATGGCATCGATTATTTTTTCATAGATAAAGATAATTTTGCTAGAATGCAGCAGCAGGGGCTTTTTCTGGAATGGGCCGAGGTTCATGGCAATTTATACGGCACCAGCAGTTACGCAATTCAAGAAGCAACCGAACAGGGACGTGACCTCCTCCTCGACATTGATGTGCAGGGAGCCCGTCAGGTTAAGAACAAACTGGGTCATACAGGGGTGTTTGTCTTCATTGCACCACCGTCTCTTGAGGAACTTGCCCGCAGGCTGGTAGGCAGATCAACAGAATCGGAAGATGTTATTACAACCCGCCTGAAGAATGCCCGGGAAGAGATGAAAAGCTTAAACCAATATGATTACGTTATAGTCAATGATACGGTAACCGAGGCTGTTGAAGTACTGAAATCAATCATCATTGCTGAAAGAAGCAGAAAAAGACGCAGTCTGTCCGGAGTTCCGCTCAAGCTTATTTCTTAAATCTGATGCCCCAATTTTCCCCGTATAAAAAACGCAACAGCACCGGCAGAAAAAAATCACGCGCCGCATATCACCCTCAGGCAGATTTAGTCTGGGGAATTCATCCTGTAATGGAAGGCCTGAAGACTTGTCCGGAAGCAGTCCGGGAAATAGTTGTGGTAAAGGACCAGTCTGGTCACAGAGTACATCAGATTCTGGAAATGGCCCGGGAACGATCTATTCCTATAAGGGAAGTTTCAAGCAGTAACACAGCAGACTTCAAAATTCCTGACAAACTGCCTGAGGAAGAAAGGCCACAGTTTATAGCAGCCCGGATTAAACTGCCCTTGTTGACACTTGATGAGCTGTTGCATAAACTTAAGAATGTGTCCGGACCACCCCTCTTATTAGCTCTTGACTCTATTCAGGATCCCCACAATCTTGGGGCCATAATTCGTTCAGCGGTGGCTGCCGGCGTAAATGGTATAATTCTGCCCAGGGACCGGTCAGCCTCGATTACCGGGACAGTGATAAGAATATCTGCCGGAGCTGTTTATCATATTGATATCTGTATGGTTACCAACCTTGTAAGCAGTATTAAATCGCTCAAGAAAAACGGTATCTGGATATTCGGCACAACAAAGGATGGTGCCCGACCAATCTACGATATTGACTTAACTCTACCGGCGTGTCTGGTTATTGGTAGTGAAGGGAAGGGAATGAGGCCTCTTGTCGCCAAACACTCTGATCTGCTTATTACGATACCGATGCAGAGTTCACTGGATTCATTGAATGCATCAGTGGCCGCCGGCATCATTTTGTTTGAAATTGTCCGCCAGAGAAGGAAGCTTCTCGA
>JAFDBU010000138.1 GCA_019313095.1 Deltaproteobacteria bacterium
ATAAAAAGACATTATCCTGACAGGAAGAGGTTTACACGTTATAATAAAACCATCAAACTTTTGTGACAATGCGGAGGCGTAAGAAATTTAATGCTGCACATTCCCAAAAGAATGCTTCTTTTTTTGCCAGCCTGGTTATTTCTGCTGCTGTTGTGCGCCAGTGCAACAGGTTCAGACCAATACAGGGAAGCCCGGAGTAGCATGATCAAGGCAATAGAAGCTGATGTCCGTGATACCAGCTTTTATATCAACAAGAAAAGCCTTGATCCGCGGGTTATGTCTGTTATGGGCCGGGTGGAGCGTCATAAGTTTGTGCCGGTTTCCGAACAGTCGTGGGCCTATGACAACCGGCCTCTGCCTATTGGTCATGGGCAGACAATTTCCCAACCGTATATTGTCGCTTTGATGACTGATCTTATCGGCGCTGATCCGGGTGACAGGGTGCTTGAGATCGGCACGGGTTCCGGTTACCAGGCCGCCGTGCTGGCTGAAACAGGGGCTGAGGTTTTTACCATTGAGATAATAGGTCCTCTTGCAGCTGAGGCCTCGAAACGACTGCAGGACCTTGGGTACGATAAGATAAAGACCCGCCATGGTGACGGCTATTACGGTTGGGAGGAAGAAGCCCCCTTTGAAGCTATAGTGGTAACAGCAGCAGCAGACCATATCCCGCCGCCGCTGATCCGGCAGCTTAAACCAGGCGGAGTCATGGTGATACCGGTAGGCAGCAGGTTTCTGGTACAGCAGCTGGTGCTGGTGAATAAAGACGATGCCGGCGGTGTTACAACCCGGCAGATACTGCCGGTCAGGTTTGTGCCATTGACCGGAAAACACTGAGGTGGTGCAGCCAAACCTTGTTATCATGCCTTTTCCGCCCCGCCTGACAATATTGCTTGTATCTGCAATGGCGCTCAGCTACGAAATTCTCCTGATGCGTCTTTTCTCCATTATACAATATCACCATTTCGCCTATATGGTCATAAGTCTCGCCTTGCTTGGGTACGGCGCCAGCGGGACTTTTCTGGTGTTTTTCCGGCAAGCCTTTTTGCGCCGCTTTCCCCTGGCTCTCATGACTAACATCCTGCTTTTCGGCATCACGGCCGTGGCCTGCTTTCTTGGAGGACAGCAGCTGCTTTTTAATCCTGATGAGATGCTCTGGGACCAGGGTCAATGGTTGAAACTTGTTGTACTCTATCTTCTTCTGGCCCTGCCTTTTTTTTTCGCGGCAAACTGCATTGCCATGACATTTTCTCAATTCCGGCAGAAGATCTCGGAAATTTATGCTGCTGATCTTCTGGGGGCAGGACTGGGGACTATTCTCATACTCGGTCTGCTCTTTTTTTTATTTCCTCAAAAACTCCTCCTCCTCCTGGGGAGCATGATTTTCAGCATTTGTGCTGTGGCATGGCTGGAGCTTGGTTTGCAGCCACGGTGGCAGGCGCTGCTTTTTATTCTGGCCGCCGGTCTGTTTTTTCTGCTGCCCTCAAAAATGACCGGTCTTGCAATGTCTCAATATAAGGGGTTAAGCCAGCAGATGCGTATTGAAGGGAGCAGGATCGTTGAGGAGAGATCCAGCCCGCTGGCTATGCTCACCGTTGTTGAGAATAAAAGCGTGCCATTCAGGTATGCCCCCGGACTGAGTCTTACTGCAGATTCTGAACCACCTGAGCAGCTGGGAATATTCACGGATGGTGATTCCATGGCTGTCATGACCCGATTTCCGGAGGATATTTCCCAGCTTGCCTATCTTGATAAACTCACCACAGCCCTGCCGTACCATCTTAATCAGATAAAAGATGTTTTGGTTCTTGGTGCCGGTGCCGGAACAGATGTTCTCCAGGCTCTTTTTTTCGGGGTGCCGGATATAGCCGCAGTAGAGCTTAATCCACAGGTGGTTCAGCTGGTTGGCGATAGGCCCGGGTTCTCCGGTGATCTTTTTAAGAGAGAAGATGTTCATGTGTATATTGCCGAGGCGCGAAGCTTTGTTTCCGGCAGTTCAAGGAAATTTGACCTGATCCAGTTGCCCGTAATCGGTGCTTTCAGCAGCTCGGCGGCGGGCCTTTATGCTCTGCATGAAAACTACCTTTATACCGTGGAAGCTTTAGAAGAGTATATCAATGATCTTAACCCGGCAGGTTATCTGAGTATGAGCTGCTGGGTAAAACTGCCGCCCAGGGATAGCGTGAAGCTTTTTGCCACGGCAGTAACTGCACTTGAGATGCTAGGCATCCGGAATCCCGGGAATTATCTGGTTATGATCCGCTCCTGGCAGTCAGCCTCCCTGCTTGTCAAAAAATCACCTTTCAGCCGGAAAGAGATCAGTCTGATAAAAGAGTTCTGCTCGAAACGGCTTTTTGATCTTGTCTATTATCCGGGTATGCAGCAGCAGGAAGCCAACCGGTACAATATCATGCGCCAGCCTTACTTTCATGATGCAGCAGCCGGTTTACTGGAAAGCGGGTCAGGCAGTTTTCGCCAAAGGTATAAATTCAACATAAAGCCAAGCACGGACGACAAGCCATACTTTTCGAATTTTTTTAAATGGCAGACCCTGCCGGAAATTCTGCAGCTCAAGGGGCAGGGAGGCGTGGTACTCCTTGAGTCAGGTTACCTGATCCTTATACTCACCCTGCTTCAGGCCATTGCTACCAGTTTAATTCTGATTTTTCTGCCGATAACTGCCAGTTCCTATAGTCCCATTCCACACACAGCCTGGAGCCGCTGGCGGATTATCATCTACTTTTTTGCCATCGGTCTCGGTTTTCTTTTTCTTGAAATTGCCTTTATCCAGAAGTTTATCCTCTACCTGGGGCATCCTCTCTATGCCGCAGCAGTAGTCCTGGCACTCTTTCTGATTTTTGCTGGTCTGGGCAGCCATTACGGCAGGAAAGGAAAGTTTCATGTTGTATGGCCGGTGGTAATCATACTGGGCCTGGGAATACTGGATCTCATTATTGCTTATTTTTTATTTGATGCTGTCAACTGGCTGCCGATATCCATAAAAATACTGATCGCTGTTATGATGCTCGGGCCGCTTGCCTTCACTATGGGGATGCCGTTCCCATTGGCCCTGACAGGAGTTGGTGCTGAAACACCTGACCTTATTCCCTGGGCCTGGGCTGTAAATGGGTGTGCTTCAGTTATTGCAGCTGTTCTGGCCACCCTGCTGGCGGTCCATTTCGGTTTTGCCGCAGTCGTGCTGATGGCCCTTTTCCTTTATGGACTTGCAGCAATAGTCTTTCCCTCTGGACAAAGTAAAAAAGGTGATCCATTGTTTTAAAGTCGCTTGGAAACAAGTAAAGTTAAAATTTTAAAATGAAGACAGGATAAATGCATGAAAGACAGAAGGGTCGACACCCCGGTCACTGAAATAAAGGGTTTGACGAAACGGTTTGGCAAACTCACAGCTCTTGATATGCTGTCTTTCAGTGTCTGTAAAGGTAATATTCTAGGCCTTCTGGGGCCGAACGGTGCCGGTAAGACAACGGCAATTCATTGCATGTTGGGACTTGTTAAGCCCAGCAGCGGTTCAATCCGGATCCTGGGTTTTGATATCAACCAACACCGCCGTAGAATACTTTCACAGGTAAATTTCTCATCAGCCTATACCGCCCTGCCATCAAACCTGACAGTCAGGGAAAACCTCACGGTCTTTGCCAGGCTCTATGGTCTTCGATCAGCTAGGAAAAGACTTGAAAGCCTCCTGGAGCTTTTTGAAATAGAAGAGACAGCTGACAGGATCACCGGCAGTTTGTCGTCAGGACAGTTGACCCGTTTGAATCTGTGCAAGGCCTTTTTAAACGAGCCTGAAATTCTTTTTCTTGATGAGCCGACTGCCAGTATGGATCCTGATATTGCCGCCAAGGTTCGGAAGCGGCTGCATGAACTGCAGCGGCAGCGTGGGCTGACCATGATTTATACCTCGCATAACATGCAGGAAGTTGAACAGATGTGCGACCGGGTAATTTTTCTGGCCAAGGGGCGCATCGTCATGCAGGGTTCGCCGGCAGAGATCATTAAACAATCGAAAAGCCGTTCATTGGAAGATCTTTTTATTGCCATAGCCAGAAACGGTCACCTGTACCGGACAGTCAGCAGCCAAGAGGATGAACCATGTGGCTCAGAATAAGTGCCATTGTCATGCGCTATTTTTTCCTGCACCGGCGCAGCGTTGCAAGGGTCATGGAGATTTTTTTCTGGCCGGTTATGAACCTACTGGTTTGGGGATTTGTGACCCACTATTTGAAGGAACTGGCCTTGCCCGAAACAGTGTTATTCCTGCTCGGCAGCGTTATCCTGTGGGATGTGCTCTACCGTTCACAGCAGGGGATTACCCTGGCGATAACAGAGGAGTTCTGGGTCAAAAACATCATAAATATCTTTATCAGCCCGATCAGTATAGGCGAGCTTTTGGCAGCGATCTGTATCGTTGGCATTATCAAGTCGATAGTCACTACCGTTGTCTTGGGATTTCTGGCTTTTTTCTTATATAAGTTCAACCTTTTGGCTGTCGGTTTTGGTCTGGTGCCGTTTTTGGGCAATCTGCTCCTGTTCGGCTGGGCAGTGGGGCTTTTTACCATGGCACTCATATTCCGATACGGCCGGGCTGCGGAGGCCCTCATCTGGGGGGTGCCATTTTTCATTCAGCCTATTTCTGCTGTATTTTATCCTGTATCGGTTTTACCGGACTGGCTGCAGAAAGTTGCCTATCTCCTGCCTTCAACTTATGTTTTTGAAGGTATGCGGCAGGTACTTGCAACCGGCGTGACAGATATATCCATACTGAGTATTTCATTCGGCCTTAACCTGGTTTACCTTTTGCTTGGTTCCCTTTATTTCAGCTGGATGCTTTACAAGGTTCGTGAAAAGGGGTATCTGAGCAGGCTGCATCTGGAATAAAAAGCAGGTGTCAAGGAGTTGAGGGCGCCAGGGTTTGATGGTAAAAAATAATATTGATTCTGGAGTGATGGAGTAATGTTTTACTGTTTCCAGTAAATCCGGTTTCTCAACTGATTTGTGATAGAATAGCTGAACGTATGTTATTATTGAAAAGTTTAAATTACTGAGAAGTGAATTGTTATGCCGATTTACGAATTTTTCTGCAGGGACTGTAATACCATTTTTGATTTTTTTTCACGGCGTATTAACACGGACACGGTGCCGGACTGTCCGAAATGTGCCAGAGAGCTGAAAAAACTTTTGTCATCATTTGCTACCATTGGCAAGGCAAATGAACCTGGTACGGATGATCTGCCCCCTGGTTTTGACGAGGCGAAAATGGAGAGGGCCTTGGGAGATCTTGCCCAGGAAACGGAGAAGATGAACGAAGAAGATCCGCAGGCGCTGGCCCGACTGATGCGCAGATTTTCTGATAAGACCGGATTGGTATTGAATGAGAACATGGAGAAAGCCTTATCCCGGCTTGAGGCAGGCGAGGATCCAAACCAGATTGAACAGGAGATGGGAGATATTTTTTCTGGGGATGAAAACCTACCTTTTGAATTTAAGAAGACGAGGAAGAAAGCCGGTCTGAATCCTCCTGCTCATGATGAAACACTTTATGAAATGGAATAGTTGTCCAAATGGAAAAGGTTGTTTAGATGAAAAAAATTGATAAAACAAAAGCCGAGCTCTTCGAGGAACTTGAAGATACCAAAAAGAAGGTTCAGGATCTGAATAATTGTCAGGCAGAATTTGAAAAAGCCCGGGAAAAGTATGAAAAGGTCCTTGATTCTACACCAGACTCCATGCTTTTTATTGATACACAGACCAGGATTGTCCTTGTCAACGCTCAATTTGAAAAGGTTTTCGGGTACTCCCAAGATGAGATTATCGGCAAAAAACTTAACATCCTTGTACCTGATCGTTACAAAAATAATCACAGCAAGAAGGTAAGGAATTTTTTTGAACAGCCCAGAGTTCGTTCCATGGGATCGCATATTGAAATTTACGCTAAAAAGAAAAACGGGGAAGAGTTTCCCGCTGATATCAGCCTGAGCCCGCTGCAGACCGATGAGGAGCTTCTTGTAGCGGCGGCTGTGAGGGATATCACTGCCCGCAGGAAAGCAGAGGAAGAGGTTGAGCTTAACTATTTTATCCAGAAGGTGACCAACTCGATGCTCAAGATTTCTTTGGAGCCATTGTCCCTGGAAGAACAGTTCGACCGCATTCTTGGACTTATCCTCAACGTACCAAACCTCTCCCTGCAGTCAAGGGGCGCAATTTTTTTAAAGGACCCTGAGGCTGAAGTTCTTCACCTAAAGGCACAACAAGGTTTTACGAAAGCTGAACCGCTGCCCTGTACTGAAATTCCTTTTGGGCACTGTTTATGCGGCAAGGCAGCCAAACTTTCAAAGTTTTTGTATGCTGAAGATATGGATTCAATCCATGAAATACATGATGAAAGCATGTTTCCGCACGGCCATTACTGTGTGCCCATCATGTCCGGTCAAAGTCTCCATGGCCTGCTCAATGTCTATCTCAAGAAAGGACATAAACGCAGCAGCCGTGAGGAAATTTTCCTAACATCCGTAGCGAGCGCTCTTGCCACGATAATTGAAAGAGACCAGGCGGAACAGGAGAAAAAAGACCTGCAGCAGCAGCTGGCCCACGCAGAAAAGCTGGCAGCTCTGGGGCGTTTTACCGCCAATATCGCCCATGAGATCCGCAATCCCCTTACCTCTGTTGGAGGATTTGCCAGAAGACTGGACAAAGCTATGCCAACAGATACAAAAGAGAAAGAGTATACGAAAATTATAATTGCGGAGGTGAACCGACTCGAAAAGATACTGAACAACATTTTGAGTTTTTCAAAGGAGACGCCACCCAATTATACAAAAAACAACATCTCTGATGTGATTGAACGGATGCTGCTGATACATGCAGATTTATTAAAGGAAAAATCAATTGATGTGCAAAAAGTTCTCGCAAATATCCCTGAATTTTCCTTTGATAAAGATATGCTCATTGAGGCCCTGGATAATATATTGTTAAATGCAGTTGATTCCATGGCCCGGGGAGGAACCTTAACGGTCGTGACTGAAAAGGAAGAGGAGCAGGAGTTGTCCTGGGTAGTCATCAAGATCAAGGATACCGGCGCAGGCATCTCCGAAGATCAGCTGGAAATGATTTTCGAACCTTTTTATACCACAAAGGTGGCAGAGGGAACAGGTCTCGGTCTGTCAATCACCAGGAAAATAATGGAGTCGATGAACGGTTCGGTGGAAATCGATAGTGCGGAAGGCAAAGGTACCGTGATAAAGCTTTCCCTGCCATTTAGCGTAGATCAGGCACCCGGATAGATTTTTTCTTGGATGTTCAAGGTCTGAACCGATATGATCTACGGCCGATAGGGTCTGGCTGGAAACAGCCATGCCTCTCATGTTTGGAAAGGAGTGGTAGTGGCACAGTATCAAACAAAATTCACAGGTCTGATCTCAAGCGCCTGTCCGCAGGATAATCACAACAGACAAATAAACTATCTGCGGTTGTCAGTTACGGACCGTTGCAATCTGCGCTGCAGGTACTGCCGCCCTGAAAAAGGGGTGCCATTTATTCCACATGAGGAG
>JAFDBU010000139.1 GCA_019313095.1 Deltaproteobacteria bacterium
CACATGAAGCCGATGAGGATGTAAACGACAATGGCCCCGTTAATAGTCTCAAGGGTGATATCTTCCTGCCTGAAAATATGTTTGAGAATGAGAAAAATTATATAACCAATAAAAAAAATGCCTAAAATAGAATCGAAAAAATAAAGCAGAGGGTGAGAGGTATAACCAAGGGCCCATGTAGTTACCAATTTCGGAACGGCCAGAAGAATCGCTATGAATAAAGTGGACTTTTTTTCGCTGACCGCAAAGATGCTGGTGAAAAGAATAACACTGAAGAAAATAGATAGCAGGGATTTGATGCCGGTATACTCATAAATAAAGGGCTCCAGCACCATAAGGGCCAGAAGGCTGATTAGCAGGAGGAGGAATCTGGTTTGCCTGCTATTTTGTCTTGTCGCTGCTGCTACCTGTGTCATGTTCTGGATCGTTTTCTTCTTGAGACGGGAAATCGACTCTGTTCGCCGTTTCTTCTGCCATGGCAATCCAGCCTCCTCCCATAGATTTATAGGTGTTGATCAGGCCGACGATAACCTCGGACTGGGTCCTGACTGCACTGAGCTCAGAATCAAAGAGTGACCTTTCGGCATCAAGGACCTCGATATAGCTGGCGTAACCGTTGTCGTAACGCAGGCGGGCCAGACTGGCATAATCGCTCAATGCCTTGATTCTGCGTTCCTGGGCCTGGAGTTTCTCCCTGGCTTTCCGGGTAGTTACAAGTGCATCTTCAACTTCACGCAAAGCTGTCAGGATGGATTGCTGGTACTTGTACAGGAGTTCTCTGTAATAAGCTTCAGACTGTTTCACCCCTGCCGAGATCCTGCCCCCGGTGAAAATAGCCCCTATGGCATCTCCGCCGATTGACCAGACCAGAGAATCCTTTTCAAAGAGATTCGACAGATCTCCGCTTGCAACCCCGGCCAGGCCGGTAAGCGAAATACGTGGATAATACTCAGCCCTGGCAACACCGATAAGGGCATTGGCTGCAATGAGATTCTGTTCTGCCTGTGCTATATCGGGACGTTTTTCAAGCACGTCTGACGGTATACCAGCCGGGATGGATATCAGGGACAGTTGATCGATGGGCAGACCGCGGGGGAGGTTGCCGGGATTGTGGCCTAAGAGGATTGACAAGGCGTTTTCGGTTTGAGCTATCTGGAGTTCAATTTCCGGAACAGCGGCAAGGGCCTGTTCATACTCGGAGCGCACCTGGGCCAGGGTCAGCTCGGAAATGACCCCGCCTTCAAATTGCAGTTCAAAAAGCTCCAGAGATTCCTGGCGTGATTTTACGGTCCGTTTAGCAATCTCCAGTTGGGCGTCAAGTCCTCTGAGTGTTATATAGCCCGTAGCTACTGACGAAACCAGGGAGAGAATAACCGTACGCCTGCTTTCTTCTGCAGCCAGCAGGTCGGCATAGGCTGCTTCTGTGGCACGGCGAAGTCTGCCCCAGACGTCAAGTTCCCACCCTACATTCAAGGCCGCCTGCCAGGTTTCAGCCAAAGATTCGAGACCTGGCGGGATAATATTTTTTGATGCCTGGTCCTTTGAACCCGCAACTCCATAGGCCACCTGGGGATAAAAACCTGACCTGGCAATTTCCATCCGTGCCATAAACTGTTCCATGCGGGCGGCAGCTATGCGTACGTCTCTGTTCTCCAATAGGGCCGTGTTGATGAGATCACTTAAAACAGGGTCCTGGAACTGCTCCCACCAGGCGGTATTGACCGTGTCTGTAGCCTCATCTGTGTTTATACGCCAGGCGGAAGGGGTGTCCACCATGGGACGCTCGTAATCAGGCCCCACTGCACACCCGGATACGGCAATGCTGAAGCAGAGGATTATGGTCAAAACCCGTTTCATATCATCCTGCCTCCCCAGCATTGTCTGCAGCCTGATTTTCCGGAGGTATCACACCTGAGGTATCAGTTTTTTTGCCTGAAACTTTTTCTTTGATGCTGGTAATGATGAAATAAAAAAGCGGCACAAAGAAAAGGGCCAGGGTTGTTGCCCCAACCATACCGCCGATAATGCCGGTACCAATAGAGTGCCGTGCAGCTGCCCCTGCTCCGCTTGCCAGCACCAGGGGCATAGCCCCGAGGATAAAGGACAGGGAGGTCATGAGGATGGGCCGCAAACGCAGGCGGGCGGCCTCCAGGGCTGCATCAAAGGGTGAAAGCCCTTCATTATATTTAAGTTCGGCAAATTCAACAATGAGAATGGCATTCTTAGCCGACAGGCCGATGAGCGTTACCAGGCCGATCTGGAAATAAACATCGTTTTCCATACCGCGCAGCCAGACAGCAACCAGGGCCCCGAATATACCGAAGGGTACCGCCGTGATAACTGCGATCGGCAGTGACCATTGTTCATACTGTGCCGCCAGGATCAGGAAGACCATAACCAGAGCAAAAACGAAAATGATTGCAGATGAACCGCTCGATTTTTTCTCCTCATAGGCTTGACCGGACCAGGAATAGGTAAATCCATCCGGCATGACCTGGTCCGCAACCTCTTCCATGACACTGATAGACTGGCCGGAACTATAACCCGTGTCAGCATCACCGGTTATCTTGGCTGCCATGAAACCGTTGAAGCGCGGCAGCAGGTCCGGTCCGGTCACAAAATCAGAAGTCACCACCGATGATAGAGGCACCATTTTCCCAGCACTTTGTCGAACATAGATATTCTGGATATCTTCCGGTTTTTCGCGGAATTCCGGTTCAGCCTGCAGGATAACCTGCCAGACCCGGCCATACTTATTATATTGACTTACATATAGTGAGCCGAAGAGGGTTTGCAGAGCTGCATAAACATCCGGAACCGAGACACCAAGGGTTTCGGCCTTCGAACGGTCGACATCTGTTTTCAGCTGGCGCGACGCTGCATTGATCGTCGTATTAAGGCGTGTGACTTCGGGACGCTGGTTGGCCTTGGCGATGATTTCCTTTGTTACTTCAGCAAGCCTGGACGCCCCACCCTGGCCCCTGTTTTGCAGCCAGAACTCGAAGCCGCCCTGGGTTCCGAGGCCCGGTATGGAGGGGGGGTTGATGGGAAAAGCCACTCCGTCCTGCAGCTTGCCCAACCTGGGAGTAACAAACCGGAACAGTGCCTCGACACTAAGCTCAGGGGCCTTTCTTTCGTCAAAGTCTATGAGTGAAATAAATACTGTCCCGGTATTGGTCTTAAACTGGCCGTCGATAAGGCTGTAGCCTGCAAGAGCAGACGCTTCCTTGACGGCGGGGTGCTCCGTGAATATATCCGCCACCGCCTGGGTCAATTTTTCACTGCGATCCAAGCTGGCACCGTCAGGCAGCATGACTGCCGCAAAAACATAACCCTGGTCCTCGGCCGGCACAAAGCTTCCGGGTATGACCTTGAACAGGGTGTAAGTGCCGAACAGCATACCGCCAAGCAGGGCTAATGCAATGAACTTCCGTTTCAGCGTCAGCCTGACACCACCGGCGTATTGAACCGTGGTGACATCGATAAATTTATTGAACCATTTGAAAAAGCCGCGGGGCCCACCTTTTGACGGTTTGATCAGAATGGCTGCCAGAGCTGGGGTCAGGGTCAGGGCCACAAAACTGGAGATGGAGACCGAGATGGCAATGGTGATGGCAAACTGTCGGTACAGTACTCCCGTGGTGCCGCTGAGAAATGCCACCGGCACAAAAACAGCGATCAGCACCAGGGTGGTGGCAATGACAGGGCCGGTGACCTCTTCCATGGCCCGAAAGGTGGCCTCTTTTGGTGACAGGCCGAACTCTTCGATATTGCGTTCCACATTCTCCACCACCACGATGGCATCATCACAGACTATGCCGATAGCGAGGACCAGGCCGAAAAGGGTGAGCAGATTGATGGAAAACCCCATGGCCGACATGCCGATGAAGGTGCCTATAACAGAAACAAAGATGGCAACGGTGGGTATTAAGGTCGTATTAACCTTCTGCAGGAAGAGATAGGTCACCAGCACAACAAGGAATATGGCGATAATCAAAGTCTCTTTGACCTCATTGATGGATGCCTTGATAACCTTGGTAGTATCAAATGATATGGTATAGTCGATACCCTCGGGAAAGCTCCCCTTAAGATCTTCCATCATGCGCTCTACGTCAGCTGCCACCTCAAGAGCATTGGACCCCGGTTGCTGGTAAACAGCGATAAAGGTAGCCGGGCTGCCGTTCAGGGTAGAGCGCAGCATGTAGCTTTTCTGGCCTTCCTCAGACCAGCCGATATCCTTTATGCGAACAATTGCCGTACCTTCCGGGTCAGCCCGAAGGATGATGTTGTCGAATTCCTCCGGTTCAGAAAAACGGCCGCCGGTGACAACCGGGAAAGTCATCTCCACTGGTTCGTTGGTCGGTGACTGGCCTAGCCGGCCGACTCCAAACTGCTGGTTCTGCTGGCTGACAGCCCTTTGGATGTCACTGGGTGTTATACCAAGGCTCGCCATGCGGTCCGGCTGCAGCCAGACACGCATGGCAAGGTCCGGCAATCCCATGATCGATGCCTGATTGGCGCCCTTGACACGCTTTAAGGCATCGAGGATGTAGATATTGGCATAGTTGCCGATGTATTTTTCATCGTAGCGTCCCTCCGGGGAAAAGATGCCAATCAGCATAAGGATATTGGATGAACGCTTTTGGACCCTGACACCAGAGTTTCGCACTGTATCGGGCAGTTGCGGCAGGGCGAGATTGACACGGTTATTCACCTGAACTTCTGCTGTATCAGGGTCTGTGTCAATGTCAAAGTAGCCGGTGAGCGACATCTCTCCCGTGGCTGAAGAGGTCGACTGCATATAGAGCATGTTGTCAGCACCGTTTACCTGGGTTTCGATTGGTGCCGCAACCGTGTTGGCAACCGTCTCGGCATCAGCACCCGGATAGCTTGCATTGACCGATACCTGTACAGGAGTGATGGCCGGGTACTGGTTGATGGGCAGGCCGCTCATCGAAACCAGGCCGGCAATTACCACGACAATTGACAGGACCGTGGAAAGGATCGGGCGTTTTATGAAGATGGACGAGATCACCTGGTTTGCCTGTTCCTAATTGGATGTTTGGTCGGATTCAGTTTCAATGATCTTGACCGGCATCCCGGGCCTTAATTTAAGGGCCCCGTCAACCACCAGCGTTTCACCGCCTTCAAGCCCTTCATCCACAAACCATTCATCTCCGTACCATTGTCCGACACTGATGGGTGTGTATGCAGCCTTACCCTCCTTGTCAATAACCCAGACAAAACTACCCTTGGCTCCCTGCTGCACTGCACGCTGCGGTACCAGTATGGCATCGGGACGAACCATGCCATGCAGTCGGGCCCGCACAAACTGGCCCGGTCGCAGCATTTTGTCCTGGTTATCAGTACTCATAAAATTTTCCAGTTCAGCGCGGATCAGAAACGTTCCTGTTTCTTCACTGAGAGCTGCATCTGCAAAGGTTATCCTGCCTCTATTGGGAAAGCTTGAACCGTCAGCCAAAATAACTTCAACTTCCAGATCGCCATGCTCGGGATGTTTGATCAGGCCGAGTTCAGCTTCCTTACGGGATTTGAGAATCTGGTTTTCCGATATACTGAATTCGACCCACATGGGGTTAAGCTGGGCAATGTAGGTTAGGAGACTGTCAGAGCCAAAACCGATATAGGCCCCTTCCTGTTTTACGGCAAAACTTGATAGGCCGGTGACCGGTGAAGTGATGGTTGTATAACTCAAACTCAGTTCAGCCTGTACTACCTTGGCCTTGGCAGCTTCAACCGCAGCTGCAGATGATCTGTAAGTCCCGATGGCATCATCCAGGTCTTTCTGGGAAACGGCATTTTTTTCTGCCAGGGGTTTTACCCGTTTCAGATTCGCCTCGGCGTTATCCAGCCTGGCCTGCTGCTGGGCAAGTTCAGCTTTGGCAGCCCGCAGGTCAGCCTGAAATGGCTTTTGATCCATCTGGAAAAGAACGTCTCCCTCTTTTACCATTGAACCTTCAGTATAGAGACGTTTTTCAAGGAAACCTTCTACACGGGACCTGATCTCAACTCTTCGCGAACTCACAGTCTTTCCGACAAATTCAACGGTTACAGGGGTGTCCTTTGGCACTGTTTTGATAACTGTAACTTCAGGTGAAGTCGGAACCTGACCGGATGACTGCTCCTTCTGTTCAGCTCGAACGGGTATAGGTGACAGGGCAAAAGAAGTAATAACCAAAAAAAATAACGACAATTGGAAAAATCGGGGATTGCTCATTTGAGTACCTTGGTTTTCATCATTTTATAATGAATTCAAAAATACCTGACAAATGCTGCAAAAGTATAGCAATAAAAGAATATCGTTTTTTTATCATAAATAATTCTTATCTGCCATAATTTATTAATATTGTATGAGGTTTAGCCTTTATGAAGGAGGGACATTTTACAATATTGGGATTATTGGATGTGATATTCATCCGTGCGCGGCAGGTTCCTCTTTACAGTTGATATCGTATTATCATGAAGGACAATCGTCCTGGCCTGCAACCGGGAGAGCCCGTGATTCTTCAAAGTACTTCTTGGAGCATGGAGCAGCTAGAGGTCTACCTTGCAGCGCTAGATGAAAGTGCGGGGAATGGAGATAATGAGGAGAAGCCGATAAGGTAAATCCAGGGTCGGAAAAAGGCCCGGCGGTAATTTGCCGGGCCCGTAAAACACATGGAAATTTGCCGGCCTATTCGGAAATACATGAAACGCATCAGGTTCTGCAGGGCAGGAGCCTTTCTTGAGACAGCGCCGTAAAGAAGGTGGCCGAAGTCAGGTCATTTACTGAACTGGGGTCCAGGTTTCGTCCGGGTCGTACAATGTTATTTTTAAGGCCTGCTCATCCGTCTTTTCACCAAGGTCTTTCTGATAGACCTTCCCGTCATGATTCACGATGAGAGTCATGATCCCTGAATTACCGTACTCGGCCGGATAGGCTAAGACGGCAAAGCCACCGATCATCCTGCCGTTTGCGATATAATCATAGGCACCGCCGGCAGCGTTATCCCCCTGGGCGGTGAGGATCCGGTAATAGTAGCCATGATAAGGTTCCGGATTATTCAGGGTCTTATCTGATGCATATCCTTCCGCCCGCGCATTTGCTATCAGTTCGCCGAGAGGACTCGACTTCTCTCCCGCTTCAGCCTCCCAGTAAAGGCCGTTCATCTTTCCCGGTTCACTGATGAACCTTTGGGCATAGTTCAGGAGGGAATCGCCGTCACGGTCCTCCATGGCATATTCCCGCTGTGCATCAACGATAGCCAGGAGAACCTGGATTGTGTTCACTTCGTTCCGACCAATACGACGGTTTAGAATCTCCTCCTTGCCGCTTGAGGCATCAAAGACCCAACGGTCCCCCTTTTTCACCAGCGGGATCGGAAAAGGCCAACCGTTTTTGCCTATCACGAGCACAAATTTATCCCCATCGGATTCTATACGATTCTGCTCCTCATAAGCCTTCAGAAAATTCTGTCGTTGCTGGTTGTCAGCTGTCTCGTCCCCTGAGGAAATAAGTTCTCCGGCATCCGGACCCAAGACTGCAAGCAGTTTTTTGTTGTCGTCTGATTGTGCCGCCGTTACCAAAGCCTGCACAGCGTCTGATGGAGATTTGAACTCATTCTCTTTTGATGGAGTAGAGGTGCAGGCAGCCAGTGAAAAAAAGAAAATAGCCGCCAGAGTTGCAAACGAGAAAAAACGCCGCATGTATGGTATATCGCTCTTGGCAAAGGAAAACATTATTATCTCCTCCATGAAATTTCTGTCTGAAGACGATCGTGAAGTAGTCATGATTACCGCCTGCCGCGACCGCCACCACCTCGGCTCATGCTGCCGCGCTGGCTGTGGCTTCTGCTTGCGTTGCCCTGGTTCATACCGCTGAATGCGCTGCCCCGGTCCATTCTTTGAGTTCCGGCGCTGCGATTGAGGTCTCGACTTTGGGCCCTGTCCCTTGTGTCCGGGGCCGGTCTGGAGACTTGTTCACGGCTCTGGGGTCTGTCCCTTGTCTCCGGAACAGGCCTGGCGCTTCTGTCACGACTCTGAGCTGTATCCCTTGTCGATGGGGCGGGCCTGGTACTTGTACCGCGATCCCGGGTCTGTACAGCTCCATCTCTGGCAATGTCCCTTCTGCCGGCCTCTGCCTTACCTCGGAAATTTTCTCTGGACTTGACAGCGTCCCGTGAGGCTGCCCGGTTGTATTGCTGTGCAGTTGAGCGGTCGCGGTAGGAGACGCCTTTCCGGTGTTCCGGATTGTGCTTCCACTGTCCTTCTCTGCCTCCGTACTGCTGCCTGTACCTGTCGCGGTTGATATTGATATTGACACTGTGACTGTGCCAGTTCCAATGTCCCCAGGCATACCCCCAGGCAACGCCGATAGCCACTCCTGTAGCAAAACCGTAAAGCGTGGGACGGGGATAATAGGGAGGATAGTAATAGTAGGGCGGATAGTGAGGCCACCACCATGATCCATACACTATGGTAGGATTATAGACCGGCACGTAGACAACCTCAGTCTTTGCAGGCTCGATGATGATCACTTCCTTTTCCACCTTGACCATCTGCTCCTCCGTCGTCTTCAGATTGCCGGCCTCTTTCGCCTTGGTACGGAGATTCTGAACCGTATTCGTGACGTCTTCCTGCTGCGAAAGAAAGGCGTCACCCAGTTTCTGGGTCCATTCGAGTTTTTCGCCCATCATGGCAAGAACATCCGGGAACTGGACCAGTGATTTTACGCTCGGGTCCCATTCCTGCTTCTCAAGTTCTTCTGCAAGAACATCACCCTCCAGTTCTTTATTCTGCTGTGCCCACCGGTCAGCCTGCACAACCTCGAGCGGATAGGTCGAGGCCATCAGTACCTGGGCAAGAAGCGAATCCGGATAGAGGGCGATAGGTGCCAGCATCTGGTCAAGTTCCTCCTGTTTGAAACTTTTCGTTGTCTCTGCCTCCGTCTCCTGGGCAATAGCCCACGGCGGCACGGCAACCAGCAAAATAAGAAGCCAGGACATTAAACTGCTGAACCCTTTTTCCCATGGTGTAGTCATATTTATTCTCCTTTTCAGCGAAACAGAGTTACCAGTACTTGAGAATCCTTACCTCAGCCGGACCAACCGACGATAGGTGCTCAGTTGGTCAAGGGCAGGATTCTTTTTTTGTATTTTTAGGCTCAGGTACATAAAGGCTATCCACCTTGCATCCTGAAACTGCCCAACAGGCAATCATGTTTCTATCAGGGATATCTGTTTGTAGTGAACTTCAGAACAGGGTGTTCACGTCAAACCAACTTTTTCATAACAAGTATTAAGTATCAAATAAACATTTGATTATAATGTCAATATAAATGAGTAAGGTTACTGACCGGACCCCCATAACCGA
>JAFDBU010000140.1 GCA_019313095.1 Deltaproteobacteria bacterium
AAATCAAAGACACCCCAGTCTGATGGAATTGAGAGCTGCGCCATGGGCTGGCCCAGCTTGTCTTCGCCACGGATATCCTCTACCAGGTCTGTCTGGTTGATGATATCGACGAGATGGACAAATTCAGTGACGCCCCAAAAAATTTTGCCGATCCCAAAGCGAAACTCCCATGGATCACCGAGCAGCAGAAAGTTCAGTTCACGGATATCAAAATGAGTACGCTCCGAGTCACTGCTGTCAACTCTTAAAAAGGGAATGAACGTGAAACTCGAACCACTCTCCCACTCATGGTAGTACTCGGGAGCAAGTTCAAGTGATCCATTATGTCTTTCCTGGTCCTGTTGCAGCGGTTCGTTAAAAAAGAGGCGGGCTTCAAGCGACGCATGACCGTTCAACTCATGGGCAGGAACAGAATTTGCAATTAACAGGCATGTTAAAAGTAGAATCGAGAGCAGATATTTCATTCGTGATGTCTTTCGTGTCTCAAGTAAGCTGAAATTTGGTTCAGTATAAGCTATCAGTTTTAACTATCAGTTTTAATTTTATAATATTTTTCTTTTACCCTCGACCCCTTGACCCCTCGAATCCTTGTTTTTTCATCTCGCTCTCTTCAGGCTGTTTTTACTGAAATCATCCGGACTGAGTCCGACCGTAAACCGGTAGTCTGAGAATTCCAGTTCAGTACTCTTGCCTGTCTGGTGATTGATCATGAACATTTTGTCCGGCCGCCAGAAAGAATTATTGTACTTCTGATAATCGGAAAAGGTCAGGGTCTTCAGATGAGCATTTTTCCGGTCATAGTATTTCACCTGCCAGGTCCGATATTCATCCTTGTCGAGCCAGACAACCTGCCGGCTGTAGCCTGAATTTTTTGTGTCCACCGGATAACGTTCCACCACAAAGCACTCACGGTTATCAAATATTTCATCTCTCAGCCATTTATAGGTGTATTTTTCCACTTCCTGACTGGCGATGTCCTCATAGGCAAATTCGCTTCCAACAAATGACCCTGACTTGTTGCTGGAACTGATACGTTTTACCCTTTTTAAGGCAGGCAGATAGAGCCACTGGTCATCATCATCTGTTTTATGGGTATAATTCAGGAACGCCGTGCCTTTTACATCTTTAGGCGAATCAAAGATCATCAGGCTCATATCCCCGTCATTTTCAACCTCCAATGTCCGGAAGCGCAACGAGCGCTGGCTCTCCTGGCCATGCCGGTTGCGCAGGATCATGATCATGGAAGCTGTTGCGTCTTCGTATCCTGAATCGCGCTTGTCGGCCTCGACGGCAATTGCAAGCCCTTTATCTTCAACTGATCCGGCATCACTGTTGCCAGGCTGCATGAGGATGAACAGGAGAGGAATAACAGCCAATCTCAAACCGGCGCATTTACAATGATTTCTTTGCATGTGTTTCAACCTCATTTCCCGGGTTTTTATGTGGTGGTTTTATGGTCCATTATCAGGAGAAGAGCCGGCAAAAAGAAAAAATCAAGCAGCAGTGCCAGGCTGATAGTGATGGCAGAGAGCAATCCCATCTGGGCGTTGACATTATAGCCTGAGACCGTCAGAACCGAGAAGCCTGCCACCAGCGCTAGGGTTGTAACCCACATGGCTGTGCCGACAGTGTTAAAGGCATAGCGGACAGCTGCGGCAGGAGCCATGTCCTCTTCCCGGCGGGCCCGCAGGTATTTACTGAGAAAATGTATGGTGTCATCAACAACAATCCCGATAGTCAAAGAGGCAATAACCGAAAGGCCGAGCCCGACCTGACCGATAAGTATACCCCAAATGCCGAAGGCCATAAAGGCAGGAGCAAGGTTGGGGATGAGACTGATGAAGCCCAGCCGGAAACTTTTCAGGGCAAGTATGAGAATTGCAGAAATAAGTATGAGGGCGCCAAAGGATGCGCCAAGCATGCTCTCAATATTACGTTTTGAAATACGGGCCCAGATTATCGACAGGCCTGAGCCATAGGTAAACATGGAGGGTGGACCATTGTTCTTGAGCCATTCTCTTGCCCTGGCGTCCATCTGCCGCTGTTCTCTGGCTGTCGTGTTTTTGAGAAAGACAATCATTCGTGTAGCTGACTTATCGACGTTAATACGGTTGTTCAGATCCTGGCCGAAAGGGAGGGACAGTTCATACAGCAGGAGATACTGGGCCGCCAGTTCACGGGAATCAGGGATCGTATAAAAGGCCGGATCGTCACCATGCATATTCCTGTTCAATATTTTAAAGGTATCCGTGATTGTACTGACAAAGGTAACCTTGGGCTGCTTGCGGTACCACCCGGCAAAGTTATCAACTGTGGCAAGATATTCGGGTTTGTGAATGCCGCCGGGTTCGCCGGATTCCAGGGAGTATTCGATAATATCCCAGCCGCGCAGGTTTTCCTGCATGAAGTCGGTGGCCCGGCGGATCTCATATTTCCTGCTGAAATATTTCAGAAAATTATCATTAAGTTCCAGGCGGAACATCCCGCTTATCAGAACAGTAACGATGAGAACCATGGTCCAGAATAGTGTGCGGTGGTTTCTGATGACAAAACCAGCCAGTCTGTTGCAGGCTTGACAGAGACCGCTGCCCTCCTTTTTTACGTTTCTGACTTTAATAGGCACTAATGCAAGCAGCGCCGGCAGGAACAGTATGGAATAGCAAAAAGCTGCACTAACGCCCATGGCTACAATATTGCCCAAATCTCTGAAAGGTGGTGCATCAGAGTAATTCATGGTCAGAAAGCCTATGGCAGTTGTAATGCTGGTTAGAAAAACCGGCTGCAAATTAATGCGCAGTGACTCAGCTACGGCCTCGAGTTTTTCCCGGCCCATACTCATCTGTTGGTAGACTGTAGCCATGATATGCACTGAATCAGCTACTGCCAGGGTAAGGATGATTGTCGGTGCAATGCCGGAGCCTGTGGTCAATGCGATATCGAACCAGCCGGCCAGCCCCATACCGGTAATAGTGGACATCAGAATGATAATGAGCGTTGCAATCGTGCCAGTGTAGGAGCGCAGGGCAAGACCGATGATTATTACTAGAACCAGAAACATGACAGGGACAAGGGTTTTCATGTCATCCCGGGTAGCTTCGCTAAAGGCATTATCAAACATGACAGCCCCGGCAACATAGAGGTCTATGCCCGGGTATTTCTGCCGGAATTCATCCGCCATCTTCCTGACATAGGCAGCTACCTCCGGAACCGCCTCATTGAGATTTTTAGGCTTCAGGATATTGACATTGATGCCTGTTACATGACCACTTGGCGAAACCTGCTGGTTAACCAGCCTGGGGTCTGTAAGTGCAATCTCTTTTATCCGCCTGATTTCGGTCTGACTCAGATTCCGGGCATTATCAACGAGATTTTCAACGATCAGTTCGTCATTTTCTGAGTGGGTGTATTGAAAATTGGTAATTGAATCCACCCGGCTGGAATAGGGGATCTGCCAGGAAGCCTCGGTCAGATCTTCAAGGGCCGCTAGGGTTTCCCGGGTAAAGACAGAACCGTCTTTGGGAGCGACGGTAAAGTAAACGTT
>JAFDBU010000141.1 GCA_019313095.1 Deltaproteobacteria bacterium
AACTTCCCCATGAGGACTCAATGGCTCCCTGGGCCAAGATAATACTGGTGGGCACAGCATCGACACGTTCAAGAAGCGTTTCGGCTGAGGTGGTTCGGTAGTCCCTGCTAAGATTTTGTATAAAGTCGATCTCGTCGTCAGCCAGATAACCGGACCAGGAGCATTGACTCTCAAACTCGAGGCCGATTTCGAAATTGATGTCTCCAGGTGGACAATGTATCTTGCTGAGAATTGACTCGAGCCTCTGCCTTTTCCGTAATGCCTGCTCACGGACAAAAAGGGCATGGGGCAGCAGAGAGTGGAGAAACACTCTTTTTTTGAGCGAAATTTCATTCAGGGCATGTAAGTCTTCCGGATAATTTCTGATAAAAAAACGTGGAACTTTCTGCGAGGGATTAATTTTCCATAAACCGTAAAGCTTGAGTTTCTCAATCAGTTCATCTGTAGCCTCATGCTTTAGCTTGACCAATGATGAGGTCGCTTTCAGGTTTTGGACTGCAGCTGAACGTGAATGAGTGGTAAAGCTGTAAGAACTGTTCAGCGTATTTATCAGGACAAAAAGAATTGCCGTGATGGCTCCAAGAGTCAAAGATATTGCCCAATGATGCACCTGATGTTTTCCGAAATACATCATAGGGGCAAGATCTCTCGTTTTGTTTGGATTATTATCTGAAGATGGATTATTCATATGATGCCCCAATACCTTTGCTGCTAATTTTTGCAAAAGGGGTACCTATAAATAAAAACGCTATAAATTGCAAGTTTAGAGTATAACATTGAATATATTATACCCTATTCGCGGAAACAGCGACAGGAAAAACTACTCTTTTTTCTTTACGTCAAACAGGGCCAACTGCGATTTTGTCCTCTTTTCTGCTGAGGCGGACTGCTCTTTGCTGTTACTTCTTTCCTCCTGGGGAGCAGCTTCTACAGCTTGTGAAGTCTGCGATATGTTTTCAGCAGGATTCAAGTCTTCTGTCACTTCTTCAGATTCTTCCTGCTGATCAGATAATTTGACCGTCAATTCTGAAATCCTCCTTACGGTTCGAGGCGACAACCTCTTACCGATTGCACCGGCGCCTTTAATGAGGTACTCGTCAAACTCCAGTCTTTCAGAATTAATCTTCGAGCGCTTTGTCGGAATAAAGTCAATTCGGACGCGAACTCCTTCGCCGGTCTGCAGAAACTGAATCCAGGACTTCTTATGGGCTGGAAAAAGGCGGTAGTCTTTGTCCAGAATGAATTTCGGGGTCATAAACCGTTTAATATATGTCTGGCTCCTGGAGCCTTCACGGTAAAGCACATTGAAAATAGTTTCGCCCTGAATAATACCGGCCCAGTAAATGTCATGATCGACAAATATCTTGTCAGGCACCTTGATTGCCTTGTAACGCCCGTCCTTATAAATCAGCAGGATTTTATCATATTCAGAGCAGGAGAAGGACATATCGCAGTCCGATTTGACATGATAGCCCATAAGGCCCGTTTCCCGGTGATATCCGACCGTAAGATTGGAAAGAGCAACCTTTCTCGCTTTAACTTCGGTAAAGGTATCTATTGTGGTCTTGCGCGGATAGTAGCGGCCGTATTTTTTCAGGAGTCCATCCAGATAACTGATCGTAAAAGCGACTGTATCCTTTAATTTTTTCTCCACGTCCTTGATGGAACGCTTTATCTCTTTTATTTCTTTGTGCTGCCTGTCCAGGTCAAAACGCGATATACGCTTGATGCGGATTTCAAGCAGTCTTTCAATATCCTCCATACTCACCGGTTTGATCAGCCTGTCATCGAACACGCCAAGACCCTTTTTCACCGTTTCAGTGATAGATTTGTATGTTTTACACTCCTCTATTCGTTTATAGATGCGTTCTTCGATAAAAATCTGTTCCAGTGTTCGTGCGTGCAGTTTATCCTGCAGGCGGCCCAGTTCTATCCGCAGTTCTCTTTCGAGATCCTGGACAAGCTTTTCGGTGTTGTATTGAAGTACCTCCTCGACCGAAATATTGACCGGCTGATTATCTTTTATAACAGTGAGGTTGGGGCTGATCGGCACCTCGCAGTCCGTAAAGGCGTAAAGAGCCTTAATGGTATCCTTGGCATATATGCCCCGGGCCAGTTTTATCTCAATTTCCACCTTCTCGGCTGTATAGTCACTTATGGACTGTATTTTAATCTTGCCGCTTTTATCCGCCTTTTCAATGGAGTCAATAATCGTGGTTGTCGTGGTCGAATAGGGAATTTCCTCAATAACAATGGTTTTTTCATTTTTCTCGACAATTTTAGCTCTGCATTTGAGACGGCCATTGCCACTATTGTATCCGGATACATCCAACAGACCGCCCTGCTGGAAATCCGGATAGAGTTCTACTGATTTACCTTTGAGTATTTTTTTCTGGGCCCGGAGGAGTTCGCAGAAATTATGGGGCATTATTTTGGTTGCCATGCCAACGGCAATACCTTCTGCGCCAAGCAGGAGCAGGAGTGGAATCTTGGCAGGCAGTGTAACCGGTTCCTGCATGCGGCCGTCATATGAAGGCTGGTATTCCGTCAGATCCCTGTTGAATAGTGTTTCTTTTGCCAGAGATGAAAGGCGGCATTCGATATAGCGGGCTGCCGATGCCTGGTCCCCTGTATAAATGTTACCGAAATTTCCCTGACGTTCGATGAGAATATCTTTGTTTGCCAGGTTGACAAGAGCGCCGAAAATTGAAGCATCGCCGTGGGGATGCAACTTCATGGCCTCACCTACTACATTGGCCACTTTCTGAAAACGGCCGTCATCCATGTTATACAGCGTTTGCAGGATACGTCGCTGTACCGGTTTTAAGCCGTCATTAATATCAGGAATAGCGCGCTCTTTGATGACATACGAGGTGTACTCGATAAAATTCTCATCAAAAAGTTTATGGAGTTTTCCTAGGTCAGCGATATCGTTCATGGAGAGGTTTATTGTATGAAATTTTATAGCGTATTGTGTACAGGATTCGCAAAAGCCGATTGGTGGCCGGGCAGTCTGTTCTATCACCTAAACAAGATTGTTCATAATATATTCTTTACGTTCAGGAGTGTTTTTACCCATGTAAAATTTAAGGACCCTGGGAACTTCTGACAGTTTGTCAATGTTAACCTGGCGCAAACGCATATCATTGCCGATAAACTGTTTAAACTCAGAAGGTGATATCTCCCCCAGACCTTTAAAGCGGGTTATTTCAACCGACTGTTTCGTCCCGCCGCTTTTGGATAATTTTTTGGAAGCTTCTTCCTTTTCCTTCTCGCTGTAACAGTAAACAGTCTGTTTTTTGTTGCGCACCCTGAAGATCGGGGTTTCCAGGATATATATATGCCCGAGCTTTACGAGAGGTTCAAAGTAATGCAGAAAAAAGGTCAGCAGTAGGTTTCTTATATGTAAACCGTCAACATCTGCATCTGTAGCCAATATGACCTTATCATAACGAAGATTGCCGACAGATTCCTCAATGTCAAGGGCCTGCATCATACTGTACATCTCTTCATTCTTATAAAGCAGCGGCAAACTCTGGCCAAGAACATTCAGGGGTTTTCCTTTCAGGGAAAATACAGCCTGCCGCATGGGATCCCGGGCGCTGACAATCGATCCTGCCGCTGATTGGCCTTCCGTAATAAAAAGCATATTCTCATCACCCGGCGGAGAAGGCTTTTCCCTGCTGGGATGATATTTGCAATCCTTGAGGTTCGGAATCTTGAGGGCAACCTTTTTAGCCTTTGCTCTGGCCTCTTTCCGCACGTGCTGCAGTTCCTTGCGCACCCTTTCGTTCTGCTGGATTTTTTCCAGCATCCGTTCCGCAGCCTCGGAGTTCTTATACAGGAAAGCGGATACAGCATCTTTTACTTCGTTCACTATCCAGGAGCGGATTTCCGTATTGCCCAGCTTGTTCTTGGTTTGAGACTCGAAAACAGGATCTTTGATCTTTATTGCCAGGGCGCCGACAACCCCTTCACGCACATCCTTCCCGGAAAATTTCTTCCCTGAAAACTCATTTACCCCCTTGAGAATGCCCTCCCGAAAAGCTGAAAGATGGGTTCCGCCCTCGCTGGTATAGGTTCCGTTTACAAATGAAAAATAGCTGTCGCCATAGTTGTTGGTATGACAGAAGCAGAATTCAAGGGTTTTGTCCTTTGCATAGAGAGGTTCGTATATCTGGTCACCGTTTATTTCTTCAGCCAGAAGATCCTGCAGGCCATTGGCAGAAAAAAAACGCTCCTCATTGAGATACAGATTGAGACCTGAATTAAGATAGGCATAACGCCACAGGCGCTTTCTGACATACTGTACATCATAGCTAAACTCCCCGAACAACCCCGCATCCGGGAAAAACTCCACAAGGGTACCGTTGCGTTCCTTGGTCTTTCCCTTGTCTTCTTTTTTAAGAATGCCGGCTTCAAATTCAACCATGGCATATTCGCCGTCTCGAAATGAAGTGACCCGGAAGACTTGCGACAAGGCATTTACCGCCTTGGTTCCAACACCATTCAGTCCCACAGAAAACTGAAAAACATCGGTATTATACTTGGCGCCGGTGTTTATAACCGAGACACATTCAACCAGTTTGCCCAGGGGAATGCCGCGGCCATAGTCTCGGACCGAAGTGAATCCACCATTGTCAATGGCAATATCAATCCTTTTGCCGGCCCCCATGATATATTCGTCGACGCCGTTATCAATAACCTCTTTCAGCAGAATATAGATCCCGTCATCCTGATGGGTCCCATCACCCAGACGGCCGATATACATTCCTGGCCGCAGGCGGATATGCTCGAGGGAGCTTAAGGTTTTTATCTTGCTTTCATCGTAAACGTGTGCTGCCTGTGCCATGCCAATATTACGGGTTTAAGTTCATCTGCTTAAAGTTCTGTCTAAATTACTCAATTTGTGTCCATTGTATTACAACTGGGTTGCCATACAATATATAGACATTTTTTTAGATATATACACAATATAATGTATGCCTTCAACAAAAAAATTGTGACTGCAGATAAATTGCATTAATTTGATAAATTCCTGTTATAGTTCAAAAACTGAATAAAATTATTCATTAAAATTATATCATATCCAGACATGTCAGCTATAAAAATCCCTCAGCATGTTGCCTTGACCATTGCGGGTTCTGACCCTTCCGGCGGGGCTGGCATCCAGGCAGATCTTAAAACATTCACCATGGCAGGAGTTTACGGTGGCGCTGTAATAACCTGCCTGACAGTACAAAATACCAAGGGGGTGTTTGCCGTTCAAACCGTTGATCCTGTATTTGTCAAACAACAGATTGCCGCTGTTCTGGATGACCTCAATGTAAGTCATATCAAGATCGGCATGCTTGGTTCTGCTGATGTAGCGCTCAGTATCTGTGAAGCACTGGCAGATTTTGAAGGCGAAATAATCTGTGATCCTGTGCAGTTAGCATCAAGTGGCCAGGAACTCATCGACAGAGGGGGATATAATGTTATACGGACGAAGCTGTTTGATATTTGTACGGTAGTCACCCCCAACCTGCCGGAACTTTCCCTGCTGACAGGTCAGAACTGCAAAAACCGGGAATCAATTTTAAAAGCAGCTGAAGCACTCCTGCAACGGCATGAGAAATTAAGGGCGGTTATCACTACCGGCGGCCACTTCAAAACTGCCGATAACAGCATAACCGATTTTCTCCTCACCTCATCGACCGCTTCACATCCTGCTGATTGTCTGGAAATCTCACATACGAGAATTGACAGCAGCAACACACATGGTACCGGCTGCACATTTTCCGCAGCCTTTGCTGCGTATCATTTACTGACCGGGGATGATTCCAAGGCATTTTACAAGACTACCAGATACATGGAGGCTATTATAAAAAAAAGTATTCATTTCAAAATCGGCCATGGCACAGGACCTTTACTGCATCACCTCAAGTAAGAAAGAACCCTATTCCATCATTCTGACACGACCGCAATCGGGACATATCCAGGTCGGACCATTTGTCATGCCCCACTTGTTCTCCTCAAGACAGGGTG
>JAFDBU010000142.1 GCA_019313095.1 Deltaproteobacteria bacterium
CCGGCACCGTTGGCCCCAATGATGGTGACAATCTCTCCCGGGTCAACATGCATGGAGATCCGTTTCAGCACCCGCAGCTTGCCGTAACCAGCCTCCAAATTTCTGACCTTAAGCATCCTCATCCCCCAGGTATATTCGGATAACTTCTTCGTTCTGCTGTATGTTATGCGGCAGGTCCTCGGCAATCTTCTCGCCAAAGCTCAAGACCACGATCTCATCTGATATATCCATGACCAGTGACATATCATGTTCAACGAGCAGAACCGTTATACCACTTTCCTTTATTTTTGTGATAAGGCGGCCTATTTCAGCCGTTTCATAAATGTTGAGACCAGCTGCCGGTTCATCCAGCAGGAGCAGGGTAGGTTCGGTGGCAAGGGCCCTGGCAAATTCAACTCCGCGCTGCTGACCGAACGAGAGGTTGCTTATCTCCGTATCAGCACATTCAGCCACACCCAGCAGATTAAGATACTCCTGGGCCTTGTCCCTGATTTCCTTTTCTTCCGGCCAGGTCCATGGCAGATTCAGCATGCCGGCAATAAAACCAGCCCTGCTCCGGATATGCCTCCCCAGCATGACGTTTTCAAGGGCGGTCATGCCATGGAAAAGTTTGATATTCTGATATGTTCTTGAAATGCCCTGTTTCGCGATCTGGTATGGTTTTTGACCGTTTATCTGGGCATGATTGAAGTAAATTTTCCCGGAATTTGCCGGAAGATTGCCGGCAATGAGATTGAAAAGGGTTGTCTTGCCGGCTCCGTTAGGTCCGATGACAGCCTTTATCGAGCCCTGCTCCACATTGAAGCTGACATTGTTCACCGCCTTCAGACCGCCGAAACGGCGATTCAGATTCTGTATTTCAAGAAGTGCCACCTTTTCCTGTTCCCTGCTTGCTTTCCCTTACTAGTACTTTAATTTATTTCCTGCTGACTCTTCCGGCGCTGTTTATCATGAATTTATGAATCAGCTGTATCTTCCCCTCGTTCCGCAGCTAGGACAGAAAAGAACGATTTTACCTGCTGCCAGGGGTTTATTTTTAATATTCCCTGGGGGGCGAACAGCATGATCACAATCAGAATGATCCCGAAAACAGCGTCATCGTAAGATCCGAAAACTCCCCGCAGGGAAAGAAAATTGAGCACTATTCCCATAATTAACGCGCCCCAGATATTAGCCATGCCGCCCACCGCTACAATGGCGACATAACGCACGGATTTCATAACCCCGGCTTCAGAGGGACCGATGCCGCCGTTATAATGGGTGACCAGAACTCCGGCCAGGGCTGCAAAAACAGCACTTAAAACAAATATATAAAGTTTGTAGCGCGACGTATTGACCCCCATTGCATTGGCAGCCTCCTCGGCCCCATGGATAGAGCGCAAAGCCCGGCCAACCCTGGAATGTATCAAATTAAGCAACAGGATCACAGCAACAATGACCACCGCCCAGGCAATATAATAATTTAAAACACGCGCCCCGAAACTGCCGCTTACCTCAATACCAGGCAGCAGCTTGAATCCCGGAACCTCTGAGATGCCGTCTGCCTCTCCAAAGTATTGGGTAGCCAGGCCAATACGATAAATGATGATGCCGAAACCCAGGGTTGCCATAGCCAGGTAATGCCCTTTCAGTTTTAAAACCGGTCCGCCAATGGTAAAAGCAATAATGCCTGCGGCCAGTACTGCCGTAATGCATGCAGCCCATGGCTCAACGGTCAACAGGTCCCCGCCGTAAAGATCCTTGCTGGCAACAAGCATGCCGGTCCTGTCCAGAAATGTAATCAGGCCATAATCCTTGAACGGCATCAGATTGTGGGTGGTAAGTGCTCCTGCCAGATAGCCGCCGATGGCAAAAAAACCCGCATGCCCCAGGGAAATCTGGCCGCCGTATCCCATCAAAACACAAAGACCGATGACAACTACCGAATAGTAGGCGGACATGGTCAACTGAGTCAGGTAGTAGCCTGTTCCGGTGAAATGAGTCATAAGCTGGATGCCTATCACCAGGCCCAACAGGAAAAGAACCGGAATATATCTCTTCAGCAGATCCATCAGAACTCCTTCAGGCTGGCTGCCTCACTGCTGCCGAACAGGCCATGGGGCCTGATAAACAGAATAAGAAGCAATATAGCGGTGGCAATGGCATCCTGAAAAGCCAGGGGCAGTACGGATACGGAAAAGGCCTCGATAATACCCAGCAGCAGACCTGCTGCCACTGCTGCCAGACTGTTTCCCAGACCGCCTAGTATAGCTACGGTAAAGCCCTTGATTGCCAAATTCGGTCCCATGGAATAATCAGAATAGGTGATGGGCGACATGACACAGCCTGCCACCGCACCAATGCCAGCTGAAAGTACGAAGGAAAGGGTAACCATGTTTTTCGTATTTATACCGCACAATGTCGCAGCCCGTCTGTTGGCGGCACAGGCCCTCATCTCGCGTCCCAGTGAGGTAAACTTGAAAAACAGGCTTAAGCCTGCAACCATAAGGGAGCAGACGCCTATGACCCAGAGGACCTGGGGGGAAATCCTGGCCCCCAGGATAGAGACGGATGTCACCTCGTTGCCGATGAAATACGGCAGGGCCCTGACACTTTCACCCCAGATGTGCAGTGCCACTTCCCGGGCCAGTATTGAAATGCCTATGGTAATAATGATCATCCGCAGCACCGACGGACTTTCCAGCCAGCGGATGAAAACCATTTCTATCAGGGCTCCGACAACCATGGTTATGAGCACCGCCACCATAATTGCCAGAGTCATGGGCATGAAAGCGTTCATGGTGATGGCGATCATGCCGCCCAGCATCACAAACTCCCCCTGGGCAAAATTTATAATGCCCGTGGTGTTATAGATGATATTAAATCCAATGGCGACTATGGCATAAATAATGCCGTAGGTAATGCCGGCAAACAGGTATTGTATGAAAAGCTCGGGAGTCATGGGCAGGTCATATATACAGGAAAAGGGGCGG
This sequence comes from Deltaproteobacteria bacterium, assembly GCA_019313095.1. Classification (GTDB taxonomy): domain Bacteria; phylum Desulfobacterota; class Desulfobulbia; order Desulfobulbales; family BM004; genus BM004. Next base: position 2,973 of record JAFDBU010000142.1, read on the forward strand.
AGAGATGATACTGCTCTCCGCCCCTGTCGCCAAATGATCTACAACTGGCCAGATTTATTTGCTGTAAATGGCAAACTTGCCGTCTTTAACCGTCAGCATTTCAAACGAGTTTATGTCCAGACCGTTATGGTCTTCAGGTGAAAAGTTAAAAATTCCTGCTGTTCCTGGAAGTTCCTTTAAGTTTTCAATGGCATCCCGAACCTTCTCCTTGTCGAGACCGGCCTGTTCAATACCGGCCACCAGGATGGTGAGGGCATCGTAGGCATGCCCGCCGAAAGTGGAAACCTTATCCTCCGGGTATTTTGTTTCATAGTCGACTTTATACTTAACCAACAGCGTCTTCTGTGGATTGTCGTCAGGTAGACTGTAGGCGACCAGGAGACGGCCAGCCGGGAAAATTATACCTTCAGCAGCTGCACCGCCGGCCTCAACATACTTGATGTTGCCAAAACCATGGCTCTGGAACAGGGGTACGTCCCAGCCTGCCTGCCGCATGTTCTTGGCCAGGATGCCCTGGGCTGGAACAATCGACCAGTTGACCACGGCCTGGATATCCTTGTTGGCCATCAGCTTGGCAACAATCGCCGACAGGTCGGTGGCCTGCTTGTCATACACCTCTGAGGCCAGTATTTCGATACCGAATTCTGGAGCTATATTTTCCAGCTGCCCCTTACCTGCGTTACCGAAACCTGTATTACCTGTCAGGACGGCGATCTTGCTGATCCCGAGGTCTTTCATCGTGCCGTAAATCTTCTTTACGGCATCGCTGTCCTTCTGTGGGGTCTTGAAGACATATTTGGCTACAGGATTAACAATGACTTCGGCAGCAGCGCAGGAAAGAAGGATCATCTGGGCTTCTTCGGCGATATTTTTGATCTTCATGGTTTCGCCACTGGTTGAGGGGCCGATGATGGCAAACACCTTATCTTCCTCAATGAGCTGCTTGGCAAAGGAAATGGCCTTTTCCGGGTTTCCTCCTGAATCTTTGATAATAAGTTCTAGTTTATTGCCGTTGACCCCGCCATTGGCATTGATTTCCTCAACCATCATTTCCAGGGTTCTGGCCTCAGGCCCGCCCAAAAATGAGGCACCGCCGGTAACAGCCAGGATGGCCCCCACCTTGATATTCTCTGCCTTGGCAGTCGGCACCGGTGAAAAACCGGCGACCAGGCAAAACGAAATTACTACTGTTAGTAAAGAACCCAATACCCGTCTCATCACGTTCTAACCTCCTTGTTGGATTTAGCGAACTGGATTATTGCTCTTAACTTGAGACCAATATCCCCCCTTTTTAATTTTATAAACATCAGATTGATCTGACTTCTTCTCCGGTTAAAATCTTTATCCCTGCATTCTGCAAGACTGTAATGGCAATGTCCGGATCATCAAAACGGAAAATAAGCACTGCATTCTCGCCGCTCTTTTCAACAAAGGCATACATGTACTCCACATTTATCCCTGCTTCATTGAGCACCGCCAGTACTTTTGCAAGACCTCCCGGCCTGTCGGCCACCTCGACTGCGATTACAACCGCC
>JAFDBU010000143.1 GCA_019313095.1 Deltaproteobacteria bacterium
TACGGTTATAAGGCACTATCGTTTTTAGGTCTTGAAGATGGCGGGACAGCGCTTGTGCCAAACGGTCAAGATCGCCGGTATTGTCCCCCAGGCTTGGGGGGCTGGCTTCTATTTCATAAAGTTTTACCAAAGACTGCATTACAATTCCCTTCGTGGCGGTATTAAAGCTGATAGCCCCTGCAGCGAGGCTTTTCTTGACGGAAAAAGTATTGAATGGTATGTCTAGCCCCAAATTGCCGTTTACGTAAAATCATTTAGACTGACCCAGAATTTTTTATGCTCAATATCATCGCAATCATGGCGGGAGGATCTATCGGCGCCGCATGCCGTCATGGCCTGTTTCTTTTTGTCCAGCGTTTTGCCGGACCTGTCTTTCCTGCAGGGACACTTGCCGTAAATCTGCTTGGTTCGTTTCTCATTGGTTTTATCTGGTGCCTGTTCGATGAGACCCACTGGTCTCACGAATGGCGTCTTTTTATTTTTACCGGCCTGTTGGGTGGCTTTACAACCTTTTCCACCTTTACGAGGGAAACCTTTCAACTGTTCAAGGTGGGAGACTGGAAAACAGGAATGGCCTACCTGACAGCCAGCAATGTTCTCGGCATACTGCTGGTCTTCTGCGGCGCTATCCTCTGCAAACGACTGATCCTCATGCTGCGCTGACCGGCTGCCGCCCTCTCCTCACACTGCAGGCCAGTCTTTTCAAAAGTAATTCCGTTTTGCACAACAGAAGGATAAACGGGATACAATGTCTCAGCCTTAATGTCAAGTTCGGGTTTACAAACTCTACCTTTTATAAAGTTTACAATTCACCCGGTATCTGCACCGAAACCGCAGTACCATTATGCTTGCACTGGCCTTTCCGGACTGTTACAGTATTTCTGCAAATTGTATCAATAAACCTGCAAGGTTAGCTTTAAATTATGAAATCGAATACAGTGCTGTCAGCTTCTCGAAAACATATTTTGTTGAGCGGCATTTTCGCAATGACCCCTGATTTCATTGAACCCCGCTGAACTAATATGCCCCGGTTGCTCTATACATACCTGATCAATCAGGTGCTGGCCCCTTTTTATGCCAGTCTCATTATATTAACTTCAATACTTTTTCTAGGTAAGCTCATTCCCATACTCGATATAATTCTGGATTATAACATTGGTTTTACCGATTTTATTAGATTGTACGCCTATTTTACTCCGCAGCTCCTGCTTTTTACCCTGCCCATGTCGAGCATGATGGGTGTTATTCTGGGGACGACACATATTAATAATGAAAATGAGTTAATGGTTTTAAAGGCCAGCGGCATCAGTCTCTACAGGATGCTTCCTTCGGTTATCATCGTTGCCCTTTGCACCGCTTTGCTTACAGGACTTTTTTCCATATATCTCATTCCCTCAGGCAACAGGGCAAAATTCGAACTTGCATTCCAGCTTGCCAAACAAAAAGTTGAAAGAACAATACATGAAAAACGTTTCAGTGAAAGTTTAGGGGATATTGTTATTTATGCCGATCGTATTGATCAGAAGACCAATACCTGGAACGGCGTTTATATCTCGGATATGCGGGACAGTCAGCATCCTGTCACGATTATTTCTAAAAGCGGCATAATTTCAGCCGATTCGAACCGTGGCACCTTCTCAATTTCCTTACAAAAAGGCATCTTAAACCGCGCCACCTCAGATGCTGACCAGACTATAAATTTTGAACAATATGACATGGTGTTGCCGCTTGAAACTCCCAGTGCCAATCCCCTTGCCAAAGTCGGTAGATCAACCATGCTTCAGAGTGAACTCCTGGCCGAGGCAGACCGCCTGGGCGGCAATACCCGGGCGGCAGTCATCTACTTGAATGAATTCCATGAAAGGTTGGCACTGCCTATGAGCTGCTTTATACTTACGCTTCTCGGATTTCCCCTGGGCTTTCTATCCGGGCCCAGGCACAAAACCGTAGGTGTCCCGCTTGGGCTGGCAATTTTTATTTTATACTATGTCCTGCTGACCGGAGCCAGGACCCTGAGTGAATCCCTGATAATACCGGCTGCATTTGCCATGTGGCTGCCCAACAGTATATTCCTGCTCCTAACAACGTTATTCATTCGAAGTATTGCCGGAGAAAGGCATAGCATCTACATGGAAAAATTTTATGATTTCACCTATGCTGTTTCCAGTAAATTTAGCAGACGCCGAAGGAGGAGCCGATGATCCTCCTCGACCGTTACCTTTTCAAACAGTTCGCCAAATACATGTTACTTGTAATGGCAGTGCTGGTGACGGTTTATCTCTTGATCGATTTTTTTGAACGTATTGACGATTTTGTCGAGAATCAGAAAAGTCTGGCTTTGGCTGTAAAATATTTTGCCCTCAAAATTCCTCTCATTATTGAACAGCTGACCCCCATCATCATTCTCTTGGGCGGCATTATCGTTCTTGGCCTTTTAAACCACCGCGGTGAAATTCTTGCTTTAAAGGCGGTCGGGATCCATACTTTCCGGATCACCTTCCCAATAACCGCCACTGCCATCATCTTCACCCTGCTGACCCTGGGTTCTTCAGAGTGGATAGTACCTCCGACAACAGCCAGTACCAATGCCATTTTTTATGAACAGGTCAGGGAAGAAAAATCACCGGGTATTCTCCGGAACAATCGTTTCTATTATAAAGACGAACAGGGATTTTATTCTTTTGAAAAACATGAAACGAGCGGCAACCGCTTTGATTTTTTCATTTTTACCAGCTGGGATGAAAACTACAGCCTGGATATCTTTCTTACCGCAGACTCGGCTTTCTGGAATAACGGTATCTGGACCTTTAAAAATACCCGCGTAAAACGGAAAAACAAAGCTGGCAATTACCAAATTACCACCTATGCCAAAACAGGCTTTCCCTTAAGCGTTCAACCCGATGAGTTTTTCATACCTGAATACAAGATAAATGAGATGTCACTTTCCGGACTTTATTCCCTTGCAAAAAACGATAATGGATCACGGGGAAACGAAGCAGGATTGAAACTGCTTGAAAGGATTTCATTTATCTTTCTCGGCATACCGCTGCTCATGCTTGGCCTGCCGCTTCTGTTGATTGCCCATCACAGGTGGGGGCGTGATCTGTCTCTGGCCATACCCCTAAGCTGCGGTCTTGCCTTTGGAGCCTGGGGGGGATGGTCTATTCTCCAGTCTCTCGCCAAGGCTGAGATTTTAAATCATCACCTTGCCGCTTGGTCGGTGCATCTGGTAATTGCCATAATGGGAACGTTTCTCATTTTGCAGAAAGACAGATGAGACTTCAGGGTTAAAGGATTAGAGGATACAAGGGGTCGAGGGACTGAAGAAGGGATTTTGTAGTAACGGAGATTTGTGATATTGACTATGAATTACAGAGATGTCGGTATTGTCGGTATGCCGCCGTTAGAGGTCATCAGGCAGCTGAATGCTGACAACATAACGATTCATGACCTTGACACTCCCATGGTCAGGGCTGATATAGAGTTAACCGCACCCTATCTGCCCAAGGTCTATTGTGCCATACTGCGCACCGTTGTCTTAAATGTACTCCACCTGCAACTTGATGCCGTCTATATTGACGTCGGACCGGGAAAATGCGACTGCGCCCTGCATGTGGCAACAATTCTGGCGGACATGCTTGCCATACCGGTATTAAAGACCAGAAATGAGGATATGAAAGCTTTCGGCACCCCGATATGCCGCAGTAAAATTAGCCTGGTGCAGAAATTGGAGCGCATTACAGAAGGAGTGAAATCGGCTGAAGAACAAGGGGTCCCGGCCCCGGAATGTATACCGTCAGCCGGGTTCTGGGGAGTCCCCCCCAGAGACTTTTCCATATTGGAACTCTTTCCTGATACAACCCATGTTTACGGTTGGACCAGGTGCATGGAGAATAAAACCCCGGCTGACCATGAACTGGAACTTCATTACAATTCTGATGTTCCGACGGTTTTCTATGCCCAGTCATTCTGTGCTAAAACGGCCCTTGCGAGACACTTGGCGCTTAAACATCCACAGGGGCTTTTTCTGGACAGTGATGTGACGGCCGGCGGCAGTGCCAAGGCAAAAATCCAGGCTTTTCTGGAATTGTCCGGAGTGGAATTGTAAAAAAGGTCCCGAGGGTCCAAGGTTCCAAGGGGGCGAGGGAAACCGTTTCTGGGTGCTTGATAAAAATTTTACAGGAAAACTCGATGTATTTATGATGTATTTAAATGAATTGGTGACATCCGGCATGTTATTTAGATCGAATTTAGAATTCTAAAATGTTTTAAAATATTATCATTACTTTAAGATTTATGCCCCTGGGCAATACGATACCTTTTCAAGGTATTAATCAAACACAATAAAATGCCAAGAAATAACCCTCGAATCCTTGACCCCTTGAAACCTTGAAACCTAATATTGAACTTAAGCATTCAAAACCCATGCTTCTCGGGGATTTTGGAACATCATACAGCAAGTTTCTCAACCTGTCGTCCGCGAGGCCCAAACCTTATATTATTGCAAGCAAGGCGCTGACCTCTGAGCATAAGGTTACCATTGCCACCGGGCACAACGGCAAGCGGTTCTCAGAGCGCTATGTCAACGAACTGACAGTGCTGGCCCGGGGAGGTGAACAGCTTATCTCTGAAAATGATTTTGTCCTCCTTGACTGCGGCAGCCGTGACATTAAATTCATTCATTATATTGACGGCCGACTCAATGACATGGGTTGGAACAGTGAATGCGGGGCCTCCATGGGATTTACCATAGAACTGCTGGCACGCTACTACGATCTTGACTACCATAAACTGTCTGTCCCGGACCGTCCTTTTTCCGTGACCTGCGGTGTTTTGGGCATGAGTCGTATCTTTGATGCCGTAGTCTCCGGAATACCCGATTCAGAAGCAGTGGCCCGATTTGTCATGGGTATAGCAATCAATGCGTACAGGTTTGCCGGTTCACCAACAAAATTGTACCTTTCCGGAGGACTCTGTGACAATCCGCTTTTTTTAAAGAGTTTCCCCTGTAAGGTAATCCCCCTGGGACGTTTTGTGCTTCTCAAAGGTTTAGAAGCAATAGCAACACAGAGAAATGGTTAGCAAATATTTTAAATTGAGATGTTTCACCTTAAAAGATTGGCAGTAATAATAAAGGAAATATGGTTTTCTGCATTGCTATTTCACCCAACCGATTATCGTAAGAAGCGACCGAAAAAGGAGTTTGATCTGTCTGAGCACCCGGCAAGGGGTTATAAACTCAGTGAGTTCTAAAACTCCCGGTCGCTTTGCGAAACGTAAGGCAGTCGATCTAAGGTCGGCAAAGTGATTATTGGATTGTTTTGTTATCCAATAATCATAAGCCGTCAATCATCGTTAGTTTCGTATAACGACAATTTTGTATGCTGATAAAAATGAACATAAAAATGATATAAACATTCCTGTAATGTATTGTTTTCATTAACTATTTACAGAATATAAAAAATTATTAATCAACATGGCCATTGTTTATAGAAATAGTCAAGTATGTCAAAACTAATAAGCAACAATACCGTATATACCACTATCTTCACCTCATGGCAGAAATCCGTTCCGCCCCTCCTTGAGGCGGCAGAACTTATTGACCAACTTGGGGTTGCTGAAAAAATAATAATCAAACCGAATCTGGTTGAACCGCAAAAGCCTCCAATTACCACTCCGGTTGAACTTGTTGGAGCTATGGTTGCATACATACATGCTGCCAGGCCTGATCTTGAAATCGTCATAGCCGAGGGTTGCGGTTCCTCTTCCAACAACACCTGGCAGATCTTTGAGAGGCTCGGCTATAATCGCCTGGCAGACCTTCCCCGTGTAACACTCATGGACCTCAATGAAGCCCCCCTTATTCACTTGCGAAATAAAACCTGCCGGCGCTGGCCTGAAATGCATCTGCCGAAAATCGTTTTTGAAAGTTTTCTTATCTCTGTTCCAGTGTTGAAAGCACACAGCCTAGCCGGA
>JAFDBU010000144.1 GCA_019313095.1 Deltaproteobacteria bacterium
CCTATCTCATCAAGGAAGATGCTGCCACCGTCAGCCAGTTCAAAAAGTCCGACTTTATTTGAAATGGCGCCGGTGAAAGCGCCCTTGACATGACCAAAAAGTTCACTTTCCAAAAGGCTTTCTGGTATTGCGCTGCAGGTTATGGGGATGAATGGTTTATCGTGTACCTTACTCAGGTTGTGGATTGCCCCTGCAACCAATTCCTTGCCAGTACCTGATTCGCCATAAATCAGGATGCTGGCCGGGGTCGGGGCAATGCGTGAAATAAGGTTGAAGATTTTGAGCATCTCAGGACTGTTGCCTATTATACCCTCAAAAGAATCCGTTTTATTGGTAATTTCATCCTGTCTGACCGGAACAACGGCAGAAATTGCTGATTTGATTATTTTCAGGATTTCATCAACCTTGAAAGGTTTGGTAATGTAATCGAAGGCACCGCTCTTCATGGCGATAACAGCATTTTCCGGTGAAGCATACGCGGTTATCATAATTACCGGTAAAGAGGCATTGATCTCCTTGATTTTTTCAAGCAGTGTGAGACCGCCCATGCCGGGCATTTTTATATCTGAAAGGATAAGATCAAAGTCTTGTTTCTTGATAAGGTCAATGGCGCTTGTAGCTTCCGATGCAGTGATAACTTCAAATCCTTCTTTTTCAAGCAGAATCTTCAGAAACTCACGCATGCTCAGTTCATCATCAACGACGAGAATGACCGGCATTTTTTATCTCCCAGGCTTTCCTAAAATTTTGATGCAATAAAATATTATGCTGAATGGCATTATCGGCAATATGCTAACGAGGCAGTAACCGCACTGAATGGTTACAATATGACTCCCAGAATGTCAATGTGCAATAACGATACTTATTTGTATTATAACTGAAGCTTGCCATGAACGGTCAGCATTCAACACCGGCCTCATGATGATATGCCATGTCTCCTTTTGGCAGGCCCGGCAATAATAACTTGCGCAAGTTATATGAGTTACTTATAAGTACTATCAATAATTAAAAAGGACACAAAAATACAGCCTGTCCGGAAATTTATTGTATTTTGGGGGATAAGTACTGCAATTGTCCCAAATGAATGATATGAAATATTTTGCTTACAGTTACAGTAAATTGGAATAATTCTAAACATTTTGTGTCGTTGTTTTAAGATCATAGGGTGATATTCAATGTGTGTTGCGATCCCATCGAAAATTATCAGCAAGGACGGATTACTGGCAACGGTTGAAGTGTATGGCGCCAGGCGGAAGGTTAACCTTATGCTGCTTCCTGAGGAGGCGGGAATAGGCGATTATGTGCTCGTCCATGCAGGGTTTGCCATCCAGAAGGTAGACGTTGAAGCCGGCAGGGAATCATTGAAGCTTTTTGATGAAGTACTCAAGATAATGGGAGTGGATTCTAATAATGCATGAGGCATCCATAGCCATCAGCCTGCTTGAAACAGTTACCGATATCTGTCAAAAGGATGGTTACGGTTCCATTGAAACGGTACGTCTTAAGGTGGGAAGAGCGGCGGGTATACTTCCTGATGCTCTTCTTTTTGCTTTTGATATAGCAAAGGCGAGCACCATCGCCAGTCAGGCGGAACTCATAATCGAACATATTCCCATCGGTGGTTTTTGCAGTGACTGCGGTTCAGAATTCAATTCAGAAGAACGCTACACTTATTCCTGTCCGATTTGCAGTTCCACTGCAATAAAAATTACGCGCGGTGACGAATTGCAGATCATTGACATGGAGGTAAACTGAGCATTATTGTCGGATATAAAAAATGCAATTATTTAAATCGGTAAAAAAATATTTGAGGGTAATTCCAATGCTACGCTTCTTACATTTTGCAATAATTGAACTTTGCGTAATTGTTGTCATTTGTCTGCCATTTACAGCTGCCGCTGAGGTTGACTGGGAAATTTCGGCTGCAATCCAGCTTGATGAAACACCACTTGATGTTGCCCATACCCAGAGCGGTGATCTGACATTTCTTCTGACAGATCAGGCAAAAGTGCTAATCTATTCAACTGACGGGAAACTTGTCGGTACAGTGCCGGTCGATCCCTCTGTTACTGACATTGCTGTCTCCACCAAGGGCGAACAACTTTATCTTATTAACAGCAAACGCAAGACACTGCAGAAGCTTGATATCAATTTTATCGTTGATATTAATGTTGCGGATTCTCCTTTTCTAGGACCTGCTGGAGCAAGAGTTGCGGTTGTTGTGTTCAGTGATTTTCAATGACCCTACTGCGGTAAAATGATGCCGCTTTTCGAGCAGGTGCTCGACAAATATCCTGACAGCGTTAAAATTGTTTATAAACATTATCCCCTTTCCTTTCACAAAGAGGCATTACAGGCTGCCCTTGCATCTTTAGCTGCGGCTGAACAGGGCAGGTTCTGGGAATACCATGACGAACTTTATCTCAATCAGAACAGCCTTTCTAAAGAGAAGTATATTGAAATTGCGAAAAACCTAGGACTCGATCTAAAAAAATTTTCATTGGATATAATGAGGCCATCGCTGCGCAAGAAGGTTGAAGAAGATATTCAGGATGCCCAAAAGGCGGGGGTAACCGGAACCCCGTCCATATTTGTCAACGGCAGACAATTGAAGATCAGAGATTTTCAAACCTTGAGCAAACTCATTGATGCTGAACTTGCTGAAGGACAAAAATAAAAAATTTATTTTTATGCCTGAAGTGAAGCTTACATTTGATGATAATAATTTAACCAGATTGCTCTACGGTGACCTGAACAAGAATCTCAACATTATTGAAAAATCCATTGGTGTTTCGGTAAAGACACGGGGGAATGATCTGACTGTTGAGGGCTTGCCGCATGAGGTTGAGCTGGCAGCCATTGCCCTTAAACAGTTATACGAATTGCTCAAGACCGATTATCCGGTTTACCCTTCGGATGTGGCATATGGGCTCCGTATTCTCGAGCGCTCGCCCAAATCAAATCTGAAAGAAATATTTCTAGATCGGGTCTATATCACGGCAAACCAGAGGGTAGTCTCGCCCAAAAGTATCAATCAGAAAAAATATATAGATTCTATTAGGAACAATGACGTTGTTTTCGGCATCGGTCCGGCCGGAACAGGAAAGACCTATTTAGCTGTAGCAATGGCCATTTCTGCCTTGTCAAGCAGCCAGGTCAAGAATATCATTCTTACCAGGCCGGCTGTTGAAGCAGGAGAGAAGCTTGGTTTTCTTCCCGGTGATATGGCCCAGAAAGTGGATCCCTATCTGCGGCCGCTTTATGATGCCTTAAATGATATGCTAGGGCGTGAAAAAGTGGCTGAGTATATCGAAAGAGGAACTGTTGAGATAGCACCGCTGGCTTTTATGCGTGGACGCACGTTGAACAGCGCCTTTGTGATTCTTGATGAGGCCCAGAATACATCGCATGAGCAAATGAAAATGTTTTTGACCAGACTTGGATTTGATTCCAAGGCGGTTATAACCGGTGATATTACCCAGATAGATTTGCCGGAAGGGAAGCAGTCAGGTCTGGTCGAGGCGTCAAGGATTCTGAAAAGCATTAAAGATATTGGCTTCTGTTTTTTTTCAGATGTGGACGTTGTGCGCCATCATTTAGTACAGCAGATTATCCGGGCCTATTCCAGAAGTGAAAAAAAGCCTGGCAGTAGAAAGTCCAGGGCAAAGAAGGCCAAATGAGACAAAATAAAAGTATTATTTACACTCTATTGAAATTTAGCCGCAGTACCAGTTGACTGCCTGATTTCTAAGATTCCCTATGCCGGTTCTTTACAAGAATGAATATCCTCGTCCCATTCCCCGGGTTAATGAATTGCTGGTCTGCCATACTGCCGAGCATCTTCTGCATTTGACCGGGTGGGCTGAAGCAGAATTAAGCATACTCCTTGTCGGCGACAGAGAGATTGCCGATTTAAATAGATCCTGGCGTCGAAAAAATGGTGCAACCAATGTCCTGTCCTTTTCTTTGACATCAGGGGCCGATACGGGCATGGCCTTAAATTTGCTCGGAGATGTTGTTATATCGGTGGATACTGCAGCCCGGGAGGCTGAACTTGAGGGAATTTCCTTGCATGCCCGTTTGCAGGCATTACTTGTGCATGGCTTTCTGCACCTCCTAGGCTATGATCATGAGAAGTCTCAGCATGAAGCGAAAAGAATGTATAACAAAGAAATGGAACTTCTGCGGCAGCTGACCAGTAAAAGGAGAGACAAGATGATAAAACTAGCAGTTAATGTTGATCATGTAGCCACCCTGCGCGAGGCCCGCGGTATCAGCGAACCTGATCCTGTCCTTGCAGCAGGCATATGCGAATTGGCAGGTGCCGAAGGAATTGTGGTCCATTTGCGTGAAGACCGACGACATATCCAGGACAGGGATGTCAGGTTGCTGCGCCAAACTGTGAAAACTAAGCTCAACCTGGAAATGGGTGCAGCAGAAGAGATCATTCAGTTCGCCCTTGATCTTGTGCCGGATATGGTGACTCTTGTGCCTGAAAAAAGGAAAGAGTTGACGACTGAAGGCGGGTTAAATGTTGCGGGCCAGAAAAAGAAACTTACAGCGGTAATTGCCAGAATGAGTGATGCGGGCATCCCGGTGAGTTTATTCATAGATCCGGACTCCCGGCAGATTGAAGCTGCTTCGAATGTTAAAGCCACTTTTGTGGAAATCCATACCGGCAGATATGCTGATGCAACAACTGAAGAAGAAAGAGACCGGGAATTTCAATTGATAGCAGTGGCAGCTGAAGAGGCCTATGAGACAGGCCTGCGGGTGAATGCCGGACATGGTCTCAATTATGTCAATACAACAAGGGTGGCGGCGCTGGAGACAATCGAAGAACTGAGTATCGGTCATGCCATAATGGCCAGAGCTGTCTTTGTCGGTCTGGACCAGGCAGTCCGGGAAATGCTTGGGCTTATGCCATGACTTGATGCATGCCTGTTTGGGGAATTAACATCATTACTGATGTTTTAGGGTGATTAAGAAGGTCGAGCCCTTGGCCTCTTGACTCTCAACAGTAATAAAGCCTTCATGCTGATCAATGATATTTTTTGCGATTGCAAGACCAAGGCCGGTTCCTCTGTTCTTGTCTGTATAAAAAGGCGTAAATATCATGGCCAGTTTTTCCTTGGACATACCGATCCCGGTATCCTCAATCCTGATAACAACTTTTTTCTTTTCCTGCGAGGCTGAAAAAGTGCTAATTGACAGTATGCCCCCATCTGGCATAGCCTGAACCGCATTTATAAAGAGATTGAGAAGGGCCCGGTAGAGTAAATTCTGATCCACATTTACTGGTTTTAGATCTGTCGCCAGGTTATTTTCGACTGTGATATTGTTTTTGCTGAATTCCGGCTGCATGAACCCCTCCAGCTTCATTATCAAGTCATTGATGGCTGTTGGGGTAAACTGGGGAACTTGGGGCCTGGCAAAGTCCAGGAATTCCCGCACAATATCATCAAGTCTGCTCGTCTCCGTTATTATAATTTCAGCAAGATGTTTACTGCCCGGAGCCTGATCCTGTAGGCGCTTGTTGAGAATTTCAGCCGTGCTGCGAACGATGCCGAGAGGGTTTTTGATCTCATGTGAAACAGAGGCAACCATTTCACCCAAGCTTGCCAGACGTTCAGCCTGGTTGAGTTTATCTTCCAGGCGGCGGCGCTCTTGGGCCCGTGCCTCGTTAATCTGATCAGCTTTTGTTACTATTTGCGTCAGAATCAGAAAGAGGGTTCCCATGATCAGTATTGAGACGACTATAATGGTAAGTTGCAACCTGAGTATGGCTTCCATATCATCAGATAGGTCCTGTACGACTTTGGTCACCCCCATGATGTCATCAGTCCGTTCACTAAGAGGATTTTCACGGCGAAAAGGTATATAGGTTAAAAGTTTGGTTGAAATAGGATCTGAGCCCGTCAGGAGATTCAAAAGGGAGGCTTTAGATATTAAATGTGAACTGTTGACGCCATTCAGGGCACTTTCGTATTCCTTGCCTCCTTTATCACGGACCCCTACCTCTTCCGGGATGGTACTGTAGGAAATTATATTTTCCTCGGAGTCGTAAATGGTCACCGAATCAACATTGAGGCCTTCGGTTGTATTGCGTACAACAGTGTCAAGTCTTTTGAATTGCGCAGAATTTCTGAGTGCGATTTCACCATAACGCAGAACGGTTGGCAGAACAAATTGTAAAAAGACCTGCCTGTTCACATGTTCGGCCAGAAGAAGAGAGTATTTTTCGCTTCTTTCGAGCATGACCTTTTTGGCATGGTTGGATATAAACCACGAAAGGACAATAGTGGTTATAAGAACCAGCCCGAGGCCGGTGAAAGAGAAATATTTTACCAGTCTGAATGGTCTTAATGAGTCAATTTTCGCCTGTGGTTTATTGGCTGTCATTTAACAGACTCCGCAGCGTTTACATCTGGATGTATCGCAGGGGATGGTTTTTTCCCCCTGTAAAGCTTTTTGGTATTCAGACCAGAGATATTTGCGTTCAATACCGTGATCAATTATTTCCCAGGGAAATGGTTCAGTCTTACCTCTCTGGCGCAAAGCGAAACTTTCAGGGTTTATATTTTCCTTTTTAAAGGCCTGTTTCCAGGTGCAGTTGTTAGTTATCATGGTCAGTAAGGCACGGCCCACCCTACGGTCACCTCGCGAGAGAACCGCCTGAAAGAGAGCTTTTTCAGGACTTTCAGCTTTGATACGGATATTCGGTTCAGCTGAGAGTTTCTTACGCAGGAATTTCAATTTCAGTTTTAATGATTTTATCTCCTCCATGGCATGAAACTGGAAAGGTGTCCATGGTTTTGGGATAAAACAGTTTATACTCAGTGTCAAGCTGCCGAGTCGGCCTCTGGCACGGCCAACAGCCAGAATGACATTCTTTACCTTCATGACCAGGGCTGCCATTTCATCAAGATCCGACTGTTTTTCAGTCGGCAGGCCGATCATGAAGTAGAGCTTCAGGTTCTGTATCTCTTTCTTTGCAAGTATGTCAGTGGCAGCCAGCACATCATTTTCTGTTATACCTTTGTTTATAACCTGCCGCAAGCGTTCTGAAGCACCGTCCGGAGCAATGGCGGCAGTTTTCAATCTGCTCCTTCCTAAAAGTTTTACAAGGGAAGAATTTATGATATCGGCTCTTAAAGAGGAAAAGGAGAGCGAACATGATTCGTTGGTCAGAAAATCGGCTATCAGGGACATGTCCTCTGAAGGTACCATTTCCATACCAAGAAGCCCAACCCTTGAGTTTCCTTGAGGCCTTGCCTCAATGGCATTAATTATGGATGGGGCATGCCACAACCGCGGTGGGCGATAGATAAAGCCTGCAGCGCAAAACCTGCAGCCCCGACTGCAGCCCCGGCCCAGCTCAGTCATAAAGAGGTCGGAAAATTCTGCTTCCGGTGTCAGAATTGTGGAATGTGACGCCGTATCTCCGGCTGAATCCATGGTCACTTTTTTTATGCGTCGTGGAAGGTTCAGGGTGTCATCCCTGGGATTGCTGGACAGAAAATTGCCTTCAGAGTCATAGGATACTCGGTAAAGCTCAGGAACATAAATGCCTGGAAGAGTTGCTCCGAGTTCCCCCAGCAGTACTTTCTTGTCTTTGCTGTTTATTTCCCTGATCAAATAATCTGACAGGGTGCCCAGAACAGGTTCAGCCTCACCTATAACAAAGATATCGATGAAAGGAGCCAGAGGTTCGGGATTCATGAATGTGGCGACACCTCCAGCAACAACTAAAGGCTGCCCTCCGGAGGCCAGGGGGCTGATCATCCTGCTCTTATTGGTTCTTTCGGAAGCGAGGGTCGGAATATCTGATGTTTTAAGAAGCTGTATGAGATGCTGATAATCCTGTTCAAAGCTGACGGAGAAAAAAAGGAGCGGGAAATCAGCTAGCGGCCTGCCTGATTCAATGGAGAGGGGCTTATAGCCAGATTCCGGTAAAAAAACTCTTTCAGCTACGAGAGAATCATTCTGGTTCAGAAGGTGGTAGACAAGTTGAAAACCAAGATTAGACATACCCACCGCATATCGGTTGGGATAGATGAGGGCTAGTGGAATTCTACTTTTCCATTTTTTCTTTATAGCACCTTTTTCATGGAATAATAGTTGCCGGTTGCCTGAAATGTTGGCAGTAAATCGTGAATTTCGCCCCATAGATTTAAGATATTAACTGTTTTGGGGGAGAAAACAATATAATCTTAAGGCAATGTTTCACGTCTGCATTAATCTGCAGCCTGCCTGAGATATGTCGGGGTTTCAAGTTCAGCCTCATCTAGAGATTTAGGGAACGGCAGAGACTGCTTTCTGACAAATCCAGGGTTGCGGCGGTTGAAATCATTGTTCGACTTACCGGAGTTGTTGTTTGTAGAAATTTTAACTTCTTTGGCGGATGCAAAATCCCCCTCATTGTTTTGATCTTTAGCGGCCATTGCCTGTAAGGGGCTCTTGATGGTTTCCATCTCCTGCATGCCGTTTACACCTGTAGCAATTACCGTTACACGCATTTCGTCCCCGAGGCTGTCATCAAATAGTGCGCCGACTATGATATTTGCATCATCATGAGCTTTCTGTGATATCAGGCTCGATGCTTCCATAAATTCGTTCATGGTCAGGGTCTCTTCAGAGGCTGAGATATTAATGAGAACACCTCTGGCCCCATCTATTCCCACATCCTGAAGAAGGGGATTGTCAATTGCACGTTTGGCGGCCTCGATGGCACGATTCTCACCAACACCGACACCGGCGCCCATAAGTGCAGGCCCGACCTCCTTCATGACCGCTTTAAGATCAGCAAAATCGACATTCATGTGGCCCGGAAGATTTATCAAATCCGTAATTCCCTTGACAGCCTGGAGAAGAACCTCGTCAGCCTTTTTCATCATGTCCATGAGTTTACTGCCTTTTTGCATGATAGTAAGGAGGCGGTCATTGGGAATGGTGATAATAGTGTCCACATGCTTTTTCAGTTCCTTCCAGCCTTCTTCCGCCTTTTTCATCCTGGTCTTGGCTTCAAAAAAGAAAGGCTTGGTGACAACTGCTACCGTAAGGGCGCCGATTTCCTTGCTGAGTTTCGCAACTATTGGTGCTCCACCGGTTCCGGTGCCACCCCCGAGGCCGGCTGTGATAAATACCATGTCGGCCCCCTTGAGTACCCCACGTATTTCTTCCAGGCTTTCAAAAGCTGCCTCCTTGCCGCGCTCCGGATCTGCACCGGCTCCAAGTCCTTTGGTTATACCTGGACCGAGCTGCAGACACACGTCAGCCTTTGAATTTTCCAAGGCCTGAATGTCTGTGTTGGCCGCAATAAATTCAATGCCCTGCAGTTTATTTTCCACCATAGTATTCACGGCATTTCCTCCTCCGCCACCGATGCCGATCACTCTGATTCTGGCCAAAGATTCTTCTGCCATCCGAAATTCCATCTTTTTCCCCCTTCAGTCTATTTGTTTTTCTCTTGTGCAAAATATAAAATATGTAAAGTTTTTAATTCCATCTGATAATAAGCTGTTAAACGGCTAAAGATTGTTGGTGAACCAGCCTTTTACCACGCCGACTATACCTCCTATCGCCTTTTTGCCGGGCACGCGCCATTTTTTCCCAGAGGCGTGTCTGCTTGCATAAATGACCAAACCCACCCCTGTTGCATGCTGCGGCGAATTTATGCTTTCCGGTGCTGCATCAATTTCGCGGGGATAACCGATTCTTACCGGTAGATCAAAGATCTGCTCTGCCAGGTCGACAATGTTTTCAAGCAATGCCGTACCGCCGCAGATAACAACGCCGGCATTCAGTCTGTCCTTATAGGAGGAATCAATCATTTCCTGATTGAGAATAATCAACATTTCCTCGATTCGCGGTTCCAGAATTTCACCCATTATGCGCTGCTTCACTTTTCTGGGTTTCCGGTCGCCGACTGTGGGCACTTCAATAATGTTGTCTCCATCTATCATTGCTGTAAGGGCTGAACCGTAAATATTTTTTAACCGCTCCGCTTCTTGAAACGGGGTACGTAAACCTACGGACAAATCGTTGGTCAGATTATTACCGCCGAGTCCAAGTTCATAGGTGTGCTTGATGGTGCCGACGGAAAAAATGGCAAGATCCGAGGTGCCGCCGCCGATGTCAAGCAGTCCGACGCCAAGATCCATTTC
>JAFDBU010000145.1 GCA_019313095.1 Deltaproteobacteria bacterium
ACGGTGGCTACCAGGGTGTTTTTTGCAAGTTTTTGGCGCTCAAGCATTTCTTCAGCGCATATGGCCATTATCTGATCGCCATCAACAACTTTACCATGCTCATCAGCTACTATAAGCCGATAACCATCTCCATCCAGTGCTATGCCGAGGTCAGCACCTTCCTGCCGCACCAGGTCAGACATCACCTCGGGATGGAGGGCGCCGCATGCCTGGTTGATATTTTTGCCGTCCGGTTCAACCCCTATGCTGATGACCTTGGCCCCAAGTTCTTCGAAAACATGAGGAGCTACGCCATAGGTGGCCCCATGTGCACAGTCAAGCACAATATGCAGGCCATCCAGGGTATAGCGATTCGGAAAGGTATTTTTCAGGAAAACTATATATCGGCCCTTGGCATCGTCAATACGGGCCGCCTTGCCGATCTCTTCCGCTACGGGTCGCAATGATTCCAATTTATTGGTGAATATGAGATCTTCAATGATCGCCTCCTCTTCATCCGGGAGCTTGAAGCCGTACCTGGAAAATATCTTGATGCCGTTATCCTGGAAGGGATTGTGTGAGGCTGAGATAACAACGCCGGCGTCAGCACGCATGCCGGTGGTTATAAAGGCAATGCCGGGAGTCGGCAAAGGGCCGACTAGCAGCACGTTAACCCCCATGGAGCAGATTCCGGAGGCCAGGGCATTCTCGATCATATAGCCCGAAAGCCGGGTATCCTTGCCAATAACAATCCTTGGGTTATGCTCCTTGTACGGGACCTGTTTCTTGACCAGGAAAGCAATGGCCCTGCCGAGCTGCATAGCTATCTCAGTGGTCATGGGGTAGGTATTGGCAATCCCACGTATTCCGTCAGTACCGAAAAGTTTTCTCATGGTTTGATTTTAAGCGGTCTGGTTTCGTTGATCTTTAAAGTCACGGTTTCCGGTTTTATGCTAAGTACATTTGCTTCGGGGGGAGACTCCACTTCAACTCGCAGTTCCATGCTGCCTGGTAGCAGTGCTTCAGGAAAAACCACGGCACGAAAAAGACTTCTGAAGTTGTTGGTGGTCTGGAGCATGGATTGGGGGATTTCAGCTGTAATTTTGATGGTCGAAGGCTGAAGCTGGTAAATAACCTCAGACTGTCTGCCCTTATCCGTCTCAAGGTCCACGGGGATGTCCGAGATTACTATTTCCTTTTTTAGTTCGACAATATTTAAGCGGACAGCGACCACGGGTTCGCCGATAAGATCTGCTATTTCCGATTTTAAGGCGAGGGAGACCTGCTTGTCAGTCGATTGATCCAGGCTCGTAATATCCACCGGGCCGGTTTTCAGATTTTGCTCCTGGGCCAGGATGGATTGCGGCCCACTGATTTCCAGGGTCGGAGGATCCACTGTGACCGAATCCAGCATGAATCCGTTATGGACTTTACCGGTAAGAACGGGCTTGATGGGCAGTTTTTTCTTGATCAGACGGTCAAGCAGCAGAGTAAGAGTTGGAGGCTGCACCCTCAGAATGCTCAAGCCGCGGGGAAGTGGTATGGAATCAGGGGTGTTCTGGATGACAACTGTACCTGGATCGGTCTTAGAGAGGTCAATGGTTCTGCTGATATGCTGATCAGCCATGCCCCGGATGAGGCTGCGCTGGCCGCTGACAGTCACTTCCAGCTGTTTTTTGAACTGATTGGAAATAACAAGATCACGCGGCAGGTTGACTATCTCAACCGGGATGGTGACATTCATGTCAACCTTATCCTCACCAACGACAAAATACCAGAGAAACAAGGCAAAGAAGAGGGAGAGCGCCTTTAACATCCAGTTTTTTGTCGGCCTAGGAAAAGAAGAGAAACTTTCCATCATTGGGCGAACAAACTTTTCTGCTATTTCGCGAACCAGTTTTTCCATAGATGCGGTTGGTGATCCTTGGGAATAAAGATTTCTTCAAGTTTATTTAAGAGAACGGTCTCATCTGAAACAGCCGTTATTGAACCATGCTGGACAAGTGAAATCTCCTGGGTTTCTTCTGAAATAACCACGATGACGGCGTCGGTTTCTTCTGAAAGGCCGATGGCTGCCCGATGCCTGGTGCCATAGCGTTTATTGATGTATGGATTCTTGGTTAACGGCAAAAGACAGCCGGCTGTCTGGATACGGTTGTTATGGATTATGACACCGCCGTCATGAAGTGGTGAAGACGGCAGAAAAAGACTTGTCAGCAGTTCAGTGGTCAGGTTTGCATCTATTTTGTGCCCCGATTCAATGTAGTCACGCAGACCGGTTTCTCTTTCCAGGACAATGAGTCCCCCTATTCTCCGTCTGGAAAGGTAGCGCGCACTTGCCACAACCACCTGTATGGTGTTTTGCAGGGCATCATCATAGGTCTTGTAGAAAGGTGTCTTGCCGACCTGGGTGAGAGCCCGTCTGATATCCCTTTGGAAAACGATAATGATGATGAGGAAGATTGAGCTCAACAGGGTGCGGAGCAGCCAGTAGAGCGTAAGCAGTTCAAGCTCTCGGGCTCCGAAGTAGATAACGATTAGCACCGCGATGCCGATCAACATCTGCGCTGCTCTGGTGCCTCGTATAAGAAGAATGGTACGGTAGATGATGTATGTTACCAGGAGAATATCAACTATATCCTGCCATCGTAAAAATTTTATCACATCACCCATGGGAAATCACTGAATAATTACTGAGTTGTTTTCTACCTGGCCGTACAGACTGCAACGTGAAAATTTTACGGGAAGCAGAACCCTATAGAGGTTACAAACTGAACGGGTATTATCATTGCTCCAGCCGTAAAGTGTATCGAAGTTAGCAGCAGGTCAGGCAACATCAAATAACACCTGCGTAATGCCAGCCGGTGTCATGTTTTTTGCGATACAGACAATACTAATTAAAACAACTTATTAGGAAATTTTACAAGAGAAGAAAAAAAATTTTTAAAAAATGAGGGAAGAAAGTGTTGTTTGTATACTTTACCCCTGGAAATATTCTATGTTAAGTTTTAGTTACAGGCTTTATTGACAGGAGAGTAGATTACCTTAAAAACAAAAAGGATTCTAGCAATGGAATTATCCGGGAGGTACATGGGATGCTCTATGAACTGATCCATAAAACAAGGAGCTGCAGACGCTTTAAAGAGCATGAGCCGGTTGATATGGGATCTTTGCGGCAGCTTGTTGAGCTGGCACGCCTGGGTGGTTCAGCCAGAAACGTGCAGCCCTTAAAATTCGTTTTGATCAATGCCCCCGAGGTCAATGCCAGAGTTTTCTCTCACCTCGGCTGGGCCGGTTATTTAAAGGAATGGCCGGGACCTGAAGAGGGTGAGCGGCCGGCAGCCTACATAGTCTGTCTCTTGGATACCCGCTTGAGTCCTGAGGCGGACTGTGATCTTGGTATTGCCACACAGAACATGCTTCTCGGGGCTTCTGAAAAAGGGCTGGGCGGTTGCCGAATTGCCTCGATCTCACCCGGGCTGAGGGATGTGTTAACACTCGATGAGCATCTGCGGATTCTGCTGGTTATAGCTCTGGGTAAGCCCTCTGAGTCCGTTTCTCTTTATGATCAGGAACCGGGTGGTGATATTAAGTACTGGCGCGATGCCGCTAGGGAGCATCATGTGCCGAAGAGACCGCTGCAGGAGATTATAGCGGCTGAGTTTACGGCATGATTTTCATTAGCGGTCACTCCAGAGTTTTTCCGCCAGCCCTGAAGTTCTTTTGATCTTTCGTTTTACCGCCGTGGCAAATATTTCTTTCCTACCCCAGATCTCCACCTTCTCTCTAGCCCTGGTAATGGCAGTGTAGAGCAGCTCCCGGGTCAGGACGGGTGAATCCCGGTCTGGCAGGATAAGCACCAGCCTGTTAAACTCAGATCCCTGGCTTTTGTGCACGGTCATGGCAAAAGCCGTTTCATGACCGGGAAGCAGGGACGGTGCAATGGTACGCACCATCCCGGAATCGTCCCTGAAAAAGGCCTGCACTGATTTTTTATTTACCGGATCAGGCATGATAATGCCGATGTCTCCGTTGAATAATCCCAGGTTGTAGTCATTACGGGTTACCATTATCGGCCGGACCGGCAGGGAAGATTTTCCGTCGCCGCCTAAACCGGGAAATTGATTCGCAAAACTGTTCCTGATCTCTCGGCTAAGCAACTCCTCCAGGATCTGATTGACTCTTGCGGTTCCGAAGGGACCCTGGCGCAGCCCGCAGAGCAGGCGGTAATTCTCCAGCAGGGAAAAACAGGGACCCGGCTCCACTACCTGCTCCATTGTTTTAAAATTTTTAACCAGCTGCGATTCCTGCAAGGTTTTTTCTAGTTCTGTCGGAGCAGGAATTTCGAGCCATGATATTGACTCATCCGCTGATGTGCGGAGTATGTCAAGCGCCCCTTCACCATCCCCGTCTTTGACTGCTCTGCTGAGCCTGGCAATAGAGCTTTCCGGCCCAAACCTGTAACTATGCATCAGCTCGACAAACGAGTCTTGCAGCCTGGAAGCTGTTTCACTCTTGTCAGTGACGGAGGAAGGCATGACTGCGCTGCCCGTAATATCTGCTATGATGCGTTTAAATAAAGTGGAAAAACCTGTCATTATTTTCGTATTACAGATATCGCCGAACACTGAACCGGGCTGTACCGAAGCCAGCTGATTCCGGTCACCCAGGAGAATAAACCTGGCCGAATCCGGGACCGCCTGCAGGAGTTTTGCCATGAGGGGCAGATCGACCATGGAAGCTTCATCAATGACAATAATATCTGCTGCAAGGGGGTTTTCAGCATGGTGCCGAAAGTATGGCGAGTTCGGGATATGACCGAGCAGACGGTGCAGGGTCGCTGCCTGGAGAGGTTCCAAACCTTTTTGCACCAGACCGGTTTCAATGATTGCCTGCTGCAGCCTTAAGGCAGCTTTGCCTGTCGGTGCTGCCAGAAGAATACGCAGCGGCGTACTGTCCTTATGCTGGCTGACCAACAGCGCCAGGATCCTGGCAGCGGTAGAAGTTTTCCCGGTGCCCGGCCCGCCGCTGATCACGCAAAACGAACTATTGGCTGCTGCAATGGCAGCAATCTGCTGCCAGTCTGTCGTCTGAGTGGGAATGGGTTTGAAGAGTTTTTGCAGATCACGACGCAGCCGTTTATAATCAAGGTCCTGAAGGACAGTACCGGCACGATGTCGGATAAACCCGGCAATGGAGTTTTCGTATTCCCAATAGCGGCGCAGGTAAAGCCTGTGGTCGACAAGAACAAGGGGCGTCGACTCACCAGCCTGAACTGCAATCCCGCTTTCTATCAGCTTTTTGGTCCAGTCGGAAAGAGCCGGGCAGACAAAGAACCGCTCTCCTTCGTGTTGTGGGGCCAGAGGCAAAGGTTTGCAGGCATATTCAGCAAGATCAAGGCAGGTGTTGCCTTCCCTGGTGGAGCGGCTTACCAGCGCCCCGGCCAAGGCTGCGGCCGGGCTGTGATTTTTTGCCAGCCGGGCGATAAATAAACCGAAATGCCGGTCCAGGGATGAAAAGAGTTCCGGCACAGAGAGAAGCTCCCGAACTTCCTGTAATGTTGCTGGGGTATTTTTCAACTATATTTCCATTATATTTGCTGTTTAAATCTATTTTTTACCCCAGAAGTCTGGTTCTCAGCATTTCAACCGTGGAGACGGCCGGCCGATCATGGTAGATGCCGTAATCCGGCCCGCGCTCCTGGTTTACACCCCGTAAAAATATATAAAATACGCCGCCGAAATGGGACTCGTATCGGTAACCGGGCAGGCGTTTTCCAAGATACAGGTGCAGGGCCAGGCAGTAGAGGTGGTACTGCAGGAAGTAATATCCGGACAGCATGTTCTCCTTTACTTTTTCAAGGCTGTAGTTTTCGATGCTGGCGCCAAGGTGATTGGACTTCCAGTCGGCAAGATAGAATTTTCCTTCAAACTCAAAAACAAGATCTATAAATCCCCGCATAAAGCCACGGGCCGGAGTAAAGGCCAGTCTGTCAAGCATGAGGTCCATGTAAGCTGTTGCTTTGCCGACAGATTGCCGCAGGTCTCCTGAGCAAAAAATCTGCTTCAGGTCTGCAGGTGTCAGGTATGTTAACGGGTAATAAAATTCCAGTTCATACAGGCAGTCTGCCCGTGGTATGCTGGAGAGCTTCAGGCCGGGAATATCATGATGCAGCAGAACCCGACCGAGGTTCTCAAGCATTTGAGCCACAACGGTATGCCAGGCTGTTTCATAGCCGAAAACCCTGAGTTTTTCGCAGATAAGGTTTTCAGGCACCGGGGGGGTAAGGCCGAAATCAGCCTGCTCCAGCAGTTCGTGCAGTAAGGTTCCCGGCTTTGCACCCTGGGGAAAGGTGAAGATGTCATACCTGTTTTCCTGCAGCTCTTTTAAATTTTCTGGACCGGCAGGAGATTGAGCCAGAGTATCACGGTCCGGCGCCTCATCATAAAGAGCATGGTTTTCCCTGCTGCTGACAGCTGACCTGTGTCTGATCAGCGATGAAAAGCTGCTTATCTGCCTGTCAGCGGGAATAGTTCCGGTAAACCTGCGGCATCGGAGTTTCGCAACATGTTTTTGGGATTCAGGGATGTAATTTTTCGGCAATTCTTCTTTGGTTGAAGCCCGGGTGGTTATTATCCTGATTGTCGAGCCTGATGCTGCGGCAAGATTTTGCAGGTCTGTCAGAATTTTCTGGTCTGATAATCCGGAAAACCTTTCAGCAGCTTTCGCCATAAGATCAATTTGTCCTGGATCGGATAGCCCGGAATTTTCAGAACTGGCGGGATACTGGTGTAGAAGAAAGGCAGGTGCTGAAGTTTCAGCCCCGTTAATTGCTCCCCAGGCCAGATAACACCGGTGCACAGCTCTGGTGAGGGCAACATAGAGCAGCCTGAGGTTTTCCGCCATCTCTTCCTGCCGGGCCCGATGCAGGTGGGTATCAAACTCATCAGAACCGGCGTCATAGTAAAGTTCTGTTTTGCCGCCGGTTGTTTTTTGGTGGAAAAGGAAACCCTTTTTTGCCTGCAGGCGTGTACCTTCCCAGGCAAAGGGACAGAAGACGATCGGATACTCCAGGCCTTTAGCCTTGTGGATAGTGACAATTTTTACCCGATCTTCATCACTTTCAAGACGCAGCTGGTGTTCAATGCTGCCTGTCTGTTCTTCGGCCAGCCGGTTCTGCAAGTATCCCAACAGGGCTGTCATATTAAGCCGCCGGGTAACCGATTCCTGGTGGAGAATTTCCGCCAGATGCAGGATATTGGTCAGCACCCGTTCCCCGTTTTCAGAAGCAAGCACTCTCCGGCGCACCCGGTTCTCCTGCATAACGGTCCAGAACATCCGCATGAATCCACTCCCGTTCCAGAGATCATGAAAGGTTTTGAATCTGGTCAGCCAGAACTCAATGGTTTTCGCATTTTCCTGGCGGTCAGTCTGCAGCAGGTTGATGACATTTGCTGGTAGACCAATGAAGCAGGTAAGCAGGGCGGTTTTCAGCTTTCGGATGCTCCCTGGTACAGCAATTGCTTCCAGCAGCAGCAGCATTTCCTTGGCTTCGGCTGAGGCGAATAAAGCATCTCCGCTGTGCAGTACACTGGGGATACGAATGCGGGCCAGGGCCTGCTGCATCCTGCGGGCTTCTTCATTTTTTCTCACCAGGATGGCGATATCGCCCGGTACGAGTTTCCTGTCCTTGATCAAAGCCCTGTTTTCCGAGGCAAGCTTCAGCAGGTTTGCAACTTCAGCCGTTACCAGAGGTATGATAAGATCGTTGGCCCGGGTTTTGGGAATCTTTGTGATATTGATCTGTGAAGAAGGAGTTTCAACCATAGCGTCATTTCTTTCAAGATGCCAGATGATGAACGGTGATTCCTGCTGTCCGTCTATGGTCAGAAACTTTCGGTCTTTTTTCTGTGCAGCAGCCACAGGCTGGAACGAAATCGCCTCATAGATAAAGGGATTTTCTGCCCGGCAGAAAATGGTGTTGATTGCCTTTACCAGCCGGGGGTCGGAACGGTAGTTGACTCTCAGGGTATGGTGGGCAAGGGCTGAGCCGGCAGCCGCATCCATATAGGTATGGATATCGGCACCGCGAAAACTGTAAATGGCCTGCTTCGGGTCACCGATGAGAAAAAGCAGGGAGTCTTTGCGGTAAATTGTTTTAAAGATTTCATACTGCAGGGGGTCCGTATCCTGGAATTCGTCGATCAGGGCGGCAGGATATTTCCTGGCGATGGCCCGAACCAGATAAGAGCCGGCCGCACCGGTCAAGGCTTTATGGAGCCTGCGCAGAAGATCGTCAAATGAGAAAACATTATCCCGGGCCTTGCGGCTATTCAGTTCGTTGGGCAGGGATTCGAGTAGTCTCTTCTTCAAAGCCAGCAGGCAGTTGCCATATCGGGTCAGCAGATTGTCTTGGATCTGTGCCAGATCTTGACAGTGCTGGTAAAAGGGCAGAATATGAGGTTTTTCATTTATTTTTGTCCCGGCTTTTATCCTGCCCGAGGTCAGCAGGTTAAATTTCTCAAAAAGGTCGGTTGATGGGGCGCAGGCAGCAGCCATGACATCCATGGAAGTTATTATACCTGTCAATGCTGTATTATTATAAATGTTGCGTTTGAGTCCCGGTGAATGCAGCAGGTCACTGCATATTTCCGAACGGCTTGTACTCCATTCCCGGCAGACATTTCTGTAGGTCTCAATATATTCCTCCTCGGCTTCTAACAGGCTGTTACAACCTGCCTCAAATTCAACAGCAGGAATAAGCTTCAGAAACGGGTGGGGCAGGAGAGGGGCAAGAAAATGCTGCAAGGCCTCGGGAGCGAGTTCGGCTGCGGCGTAGCGGCTGAAAAGCTCGGAACTATCTGAGAATGTCCGGCGCCAGAAATCTTCAATTATTTCTTTGACAAGAACGGAGTCATCCGGGATGAGTTCGGTATCGAAAAGGGTGTTGCTTTCAAAGCTGTGCTCAAGGAGCATCCTCTGGCAGAAACCGTGGATAGTATAAATGGCGGCTTCATCGAAGCTGCGCAGGGCGTCGGAAAGAGAGCGTGCAGCTTTTTCTCGATCGGCGATCGTGGCAAGGTACTCCTGCAGGAATTGATCATCCGTGGGTGATGCCATCGCATCAAGGGCCTGGCGCAGCTGCTGTCTGATACGGTCGTGCAGGTCTTCGGTGGCGGCCTCGGTATAGGTAACCACCAGAATCTGTTCCATGGCCAGGTTTTTTTCAAGAAGAAGCCGCAGCACCAGGCCGCAGATGGTGTAGGTCTTGCCTGTGCCGGCACTGGCATCAATGAGGTTGATCCCTGCCAGAGGACTGCGGACAAGGTCGAAGGTGCTCGGTTGTGAAGGCTGGCAGGTGTATGGGGCCATAGGTAAAATGGTGCTGAAGATTATTATGAAAATGATTTCCAGTGCTGGCTGAACAATTTACACAATTCTGCAGGTTGCTCAGCTAAATTACGAAAATCGCCGCCGGTTGCGGCTCAAACTGATCGTAATTCAACGCTGTGCAACCCCTTGAATTGTATGCAAACTGTTCAAATCCCTGTCGATCACCTTCTTAACCGTATTAAATAAATCTCGACCTGAAAATGGCATGCAAGCTGTCTATAAAAATTTTTGGCAGCAAAAATATATTACACTGTAACCTATATACGTCATGAGATAGACAGCCTGCAAGTTCAAAACAAAAAAGTATGGGGGGATCGGGCAAAAAAACGGCTCCTGCGAGGGGAGCCGTTTTGGAATGAATAACGTAAAAATTTAAAGAAGAAGCTTAGTCGACATTGATGGTAATCTGTTTCGGCTTTTTTTCTTCCGCCTTGGGGATCTCGATCTTGAGGATGCCGTCCTTGAAGTTGGCCGTGATCTTTGCCGGATCAACGGTTGAGGGCAGGGTAAAGGCCCGCTCAAAGGTACCGAAGCAGCGTTCCATGCGGTAATAGTTTTCCTTCCTGACCTCTTCGTCGGATTTGCGTTCTCCTCTGAGGGTGAGAATGTTTTCCTTGACATCAAGGGTAATTGTGTCCTTGGTGACCCCCGGAAGTTCGGCATTAATAACGATGGCTTTTTCCGAGTCATAGATATCCACTACAGGCCGCCAATCACATTGGCTTACCTCGACCTCATAATCCTGCGATCTGCTGGCCGTTTCGTCAAAAATACGGTTGATGCGGTCCTGCAGGGTTGTCATGTTCCTGAATGGATCCCAGCGCACGATTGTCATGATGAAACCTCCTACTATGTCTTTGTTATTACTGTTTTTGTTAAAAACAAATCAACTTGATTTAAGCCAAAAAATAAGCATTGTCCTGATGGTGTCAAGAATGAAAAAAGGCGAATGCCGAAGTGATTTTTGACTCTTTTATTTATTTGGGGTAAATGAAGACGGTGCCGTAAAACAACTCACCTAAATCAAACCTGGAAAGAGAGTGTATGAAAACTTTAAAAAAAAGCATACTTGTAGCTGTCATAACCTGCTGTTTCCTTTGGTCTACAGCCGGTCCGGCAGTCAGTGACAGCAATGCTGATATCAATCAACAGAAAAGTACGGTATTTGCTCCGACCAAAAGCCATAAAAAGATCAATAAAGAGATCGTCAACCATCTCAAACACCGGCATTACCTGAAAATCAATTTTGATGACCGGTTATCCGAGAAAGTTTTAACCCGCTACCTAGATGAACTGGACCCGGCGCACAGCTATTTCTTTGCCAACGACGTAAAGGAGTTTGAAAACAAATACCGTTTCAAACTGGATGATGCCCTTGTTGATGGCGACCTGCAGCCTGCGTTTGAGATATTCAACCGGTCCCAGCAGAGGATCAGCGAAAGACTCATATCGCTGATTGCGCGGACTGAACAGGGCTTTGACAATATAAAGTTTGATACCAAAGAGAATCTGCGAATAGACCGCAAAGACATTGCATGGCCTGACTCGGAATCCGAGATGCAAGAGTTATGGCGCAAACGTTTGAAAAGCGATGTTTTAAGCCTCAAGCTGGCTGACAAGTCTCTGGAGGAGATCAGGGAAACCCTGCTCAAACGGTACCGTAATCAGCTGAACCGTGTTGAGCAGAACAGCAGTGACGATGTCTTTGAATATTACATGAACGCGATGGCGCTTTCAATTGACCCGCATACCCAATATTTTTCACCGCACCGGACGGAAAATTTTAATATCAACATGAGCTTGTCACTGGAAGGCATCGGCGCAGTATTGCAAAGCGAGGATGAGTTCACGAAAATCCTGCGCCTGATACCGGGAGGCCCGGCAGAACGTTCGAAGCTTCTGAAAGCCGCTGACCGGATCGTAGGAGTTGCCCAGGGGACTGAAGGCGAGATGCTCGACATCGTAGGCTGGCGGCTGGATGAGGTGGTCAATATTATCCGCGGCCCCAAAGGCACCCTGGTGCGCCTGCAGATCATTCCGGCAGATGCGGCAGATATTCACCAGACAAAAATTATTCATATTGTGCGAGATAAAGTCAAACTTGAGGAACAGGCGGCCCAAAAAAGCGTTCTCGAGGTTGAGCGCGATACCCAAAAATACAAGGTAGGGGTGATTGACATCCCGACTTTTTATGCCGATTTCCAGGGTATGAACGAAGGTAACCCGGATTACAAGAGCACGACAAAGGATGTCCAGCAGCTTCTGAAAGCCGCTGACCGGATCGTAGGAGTTGCCCAGGGGACTGAAGGCGAGATGCTCGACATCGTAGGCTGG
>JAFDBU010000146.1 GCA_019313095.1 Deltaproteobacteria bacterium
GCAGTCTGATCCGGACCAGGCCGTGAAGCTCGTTAGTTTCAATAAGGGTAGCGTTGTATTCCTTGAGTATTTTTTGAAGTTCAGCCAGAATATTTTCGGAAGGGATATAAACAAGGATCTCACCTTTTACGTAAAAAATCCCGTCAGCTGTTTTGGTGATAGTTTCTTTTTTTTGTGGTTGCAAAGTTTGCATTCGTTCTTTGCCGCCGGTCTTAAAAATCTGTATTTCAGCAAGACGGAGAGAGGGAGTATAGCTATGAGGAAGTGTTGATTCCCACAGCAGGGAATAGCTCGTAGATTTTAACAGGGATTTCAGGGCCTGTTCTATTGGTTGTTGGGCAATGTTGGCACTGACAGGCGGATTGATGGCAGGATCAATTTTAACGGTTATGCCTTGTGCGACCAGTTCAAGAAGGATGGTCTGCAGGGCAACATTATCAGCAGTGACTGCGAGAGTTTCATCTTTAAAATTAACACTGAATGCATCAGCTTTCGGAGCGGAAAGGAAACTGAAGACCAGAAGTGAGATAGCGGATGAAAGAAAAAGTGTTATTAATTTTTGTAAATGCACGTGTAAATTCCCTAATAGTAATCTGTAAAAAGTCTTAGTTATTCATAAATCCACTATCACTTCAAATAATAAGCTGAAAGTCATACAAACTTTTGCTCATTTGATACTTTAGTCACTATGTTCTTTCAATTCAAAAAAGTTTTTTAATCCTTGCGTATGAAGACCCTGGCGGATACCAAGTAAAAAAGGGCGGTTGAAAACCTAACCGCCCTTTTTGAGTTTATGAATGATTGTTTGATTATTTCATAATCGTGGTGACAATACTTGCCACTACTCTTCTATTTCTCTGCCTGCCTTCATCCGTTCCATTGGTGTCGACCGGTTGTGATTCGCCGTAACCGACAGCTGAAAGCCTTCCAGCCTCAATATTGAACTTTTCGATGAGATAGTTTTTTACACTTTCAGCTCTTCTCTTCGAAAGTTTCTCGTTGTACTCATCAGTTCCCCTGTTGTCTGTATGACCTTCAAGTTCAGCAGTGGTAGTCGGATATGCCTTCAGGAAATCAGCCACTTTTTCAAGATCGCTGTGGTACCTTGGGTTAACAGCTGTCTTGTCAAAGTCAAATTCCACCAGCAGGGTGATTGAGACTTTTTCCGGGATCGCTATTGGACAGCCGGAACTGTCAACCTTGGTGCCCTTCGGGGTGTTCGGACACTTGTCACGACTGTCAAGAACACCGTCGCCGTCACTGTCTAAATCAATCGGTTTTGCAGGAGGTTTTGGTGCAGCTTTTACCGGAGCCTTTTCCAGGAAAACTGCTTTGACAAAATCAGGCATGCCATCGGCAATACCGATGGTAGAGCAGCCGGAAGTCGGTCTCTCGTGAAGATTGTCCGCATCTATAGCAAAACCGCATTCAGCTGCCTCTGCTATCTGCTGCATGATCAGTTGGCCCTGCTTATCCTTGCCGGTTATTACCGGATAGATGCAGACATTGTCGCCGTACATTTCTTTCATCTGCGCGGCAGCGGCTACAGGATCCGCATCAAAACCGTTCAGGCCGTCACTGAAAAGAATTACAGCTGTTTTTCCGCGCGCCTCTTTCAGATCATTGGTGCCTAAAGCAATGGCGTTGGCAATAGGTGTATTACCGCCGGTGCGGGTTAGAATATTGGCGGCAGCGTCCAGACCAGCCCTGGAGTAATCCGTCATGCCGTAGATGAGACCCTGGTCATCATGATAGGCTCCAAATACACGCATCCCTGCATCTACATCAAAATCAGCGGGAAGGTTGTTGTTCATACACTTGATAAGGACTTTTGAAAGCTCAAGCTTGGAGATTTCATCACTCCAGCATTTTTCGACGTCGTCGCTCATTGAGGTTGATGCATCCTGCAGGATCAGAAAATTATCTACTTTTTTCTTGTATTGACCACTTTGCAGCAGTTCACCCAGGTCAATGGAAGTGCAGATTACGTCATCAGGGCCACTCGTTGACATGCCGGCACATCCTGTCAGCACGAAGCCAAAAAGCAGCACCAGCATTCCGGTTACTATATATTTTAGTCTCATAATCTCCTCCTTATTTTCTGGTTGGGACAATAATTTACGAAAAGATATTATGTAAAAATCATAACAATACACTAACTATGTAAACAGTGGGTGGAGCAAATATGATGCCGAAGACACCTGGTAGATGACCACTTATCTGATCAACCAGTTATAATAATATGTTTTAATTATATTTATTATTTAACCCGGGTTTTCCAAATTGTCACTCTAAAATAATCTGCGTATATCAATCGGCTGGTCGATATCTATTCTGCCGGGTCTTTCTGTTTTGGTTTGAAAAGATCACCCAACATTGAAATAATTCTAACAACACCCCGCCAGATTTTCGGTAGCAGCCAAATTAGCAGAAGGATGAAAAGAAGAAGGAAGATAATAAAGAAAAGCGGATAATGGAGTGCGGCCCAGAGGCCGATGATAACAGAAATATCCTCCCCAAAGGATGCAAGCCAGTTAGTAAAAGGTTCCTGTGAGGTGTTGATGAGCACCCTGGTTCCTGACTTGGCCGCATGGGTGGAGGCTGTCAGGCTTCCGCCAAGAAGGGCGGCGGCAATGGCAATTGGGGGATTCACTTCTCCCACCGCTGCGGCAGCCAGGAGTGCACCTAATGGTATCCTGATAAAAGTGTGTATGGTGTCCCAGCCGTTATCAACCCCCGGGATCTTGTCAGCAAAAAATTCAACTGCATACATAACGCCTGCGGCTGCCATGATCAGTGGATCAGTAAGTATCATCAGGTCCGGGGGCAGGGTAAGGTTGCCTGTTGACCCCAGAACTCCAAGGACCAGGATGGCGGCGTAAAGGTTGATACCGCTGGCCCATGCCACCCCCATGGTTAAAGCTATGGTCTTGATAATGGGTTCAAGATGTTCCACAGTCTGATTCCTCAGTTTTAACTAGGCCAGGCAGTTTTTTTTCCTGGCAATTCAAATTGTAACGATCAAGAGAGGCGCGGGCCGCCTCAAGGGCCTGGTTGGCAAGATCACATCCTTTTACGGCCGGAAGATCCCTGCCAAGTATTGTATCCATTATTTCCGAAGGTTTAAGTTCATCCAACGGGGCGGCAGGAACATACCCTTCCTGCTTGTCTTCTACATGTCGCAGGAGTCCGCCGCTGATCAGATCGTTGATAATGTAACTCACGGTTTTTTCAGTTTGGTTGAGAAGTTCTGCCAGGGACTTGCGGTCTGTTAATTTTCTGGCTTTATAATCTTTCAGGGCCGTCTCCATGATATCGAATGCCATTGCCAAACGGGCTGCCGGGGTCAGGACGAAAGTCCGCCACTGGTAATGGCGTCTTGCCTGCACGGCAAAGGCAACTTCGGCGCCAAGCAGAAAGA
>JAFDBU010000147.1 GCA_019313095.1 Deltaproteobacteria bacterium
ATTCGTAATCCTGAGTGGTCCAGGGAGTGCCGGTGTACTGAGGATAACGTTACTCAAGACACATTACAGATCATAATGCAGGTTGGCCGGCTGAAGTAAAGGCCCGTTGATGCTTTTGACAGTGACTTCAGCAAGGCCGGTGATGTTTTTTATAGGCCTCAAGTTGTCTTCCAGTCTTTTTTGCGAACTAAGCCACGGGTAGAT
Source organism: Deltaproteobacteria bacterium (assembly GCA_019313095.1). Taxonomy (GTDB): domain Bacteria; phylum Desulfobacterota; class Desulfobulbia; order Desulfobulbales; family BM004; genus BM004. The sequence goes on from JAFDBU010000147.1 coordinate 205, forward strand.
TTCATCAAGTACAAGATGTAAAGAGCCGGATTCAACCTCTATGCTGGGCTCGCCTTCAAAGTTCATCCTGGACGAATAATGAGTGAAAGTCGATCTGCCTATTTTGCCCTGCAAATCAAATGAGTGGGTTTTCAAACCATCAAACAGAATTCTGCCGCCGTTAATTGTTACTGGGAATGGGATCGGCTTATAATTTGCCTGTCCGGAGATTTTGTTTGCTTCAACACGTACTGTAAGCGATTCAAGGCTTTCACCCAGGGTAAGCCTACCCTGGCCTGTACCTTCAATATTTTCAAAGAGTGAGAGATACTCAAGTATCTGTTTTTTCGGTATCAGATGTTTCAGAAGCGGCGGCACCTCTGAGAGATCAGCATTAAGGTCAAGGTCAAGATGTAACGGGGTTGTATCTTTTTGCACCAGCCCTAATTCCAAATTGCCGTTAGAACCGGTCGAGTTTCCAAGCATGGCCTGGAGATTACTGCCTTCAAGTATGCCGTTGGCAATGACGACATCACCGGTTACTTCCTGCAGGTCAAGGCCGAGATCAGAAAGCAGGATCTTCCCATCTTTAACATGGGCCCGGATACGCATTGATTCAAAGTCAGCAAGATCGGCAGGCGAATTTCCTTCAACATGAAAGTTTGCCTGTGAGACTGTGCCGCCCCTTGCTATGTCAAATATTTGCCGGACCAAAGGCTGCTCCCCGTAAAATGCATTAATAAAAACAGGCAGCACTTCGCGAACTTCCTTTATGTTTGTATTTTGAGAGGATATGTTCAGGCTGGCATGTGGAGCAGTTTGATCAAGAACAAAGGAACCGCTCAATTGGACCTGAGGATAAGAGAGGGCAAGGTCCTCAACTGTTATTGTGCTGACCTGCCGTGAAAATTGAATATTGCCTTTGAAATTCTCAACCTGGGCAATAATTTTTTTATTTTCGTGGCGTACTGTTAAAGAAGAAATAGCAGCAGACAGGCTCTGGCCGCTTATTTTAAATTCACCGTTTATGTTTTCAACCAGGAAGAGCTGTACGTCATCGGAGAAGAGGCGCAAGGTGCCCTGTTCAAGGACGATATCTAGGTCGGAGATTGCCGCAAGAACCGAAGATAATTTTGTTAAAATATTTTCAGGGAATGTCGTTTGACGTAAAGCTTTTCCAGCTTCAGTTCTCTCAGCAGATTTTTGGGGAAGCGCCAGGGATAGATCAGGTTTATTGAGCACTATTTTGTCAAGGTTGATTTTGCCGATGAGAAGGGGAAGAAGTCGGGGGTAAACCTTGAGGGTTTCAAGATGTGTCTGCGCTGTTAATGGAATGGAAAGGCTGACCTGTTGCAGGGAAACAGCAGGAGATGGCAGGATTATTAAGTCCGCCTTTTGAAAGTCAAATTCACCTGTAATCTGCTTAGCTACAGTTGCTTTTACCGTAGCTTTCAGCCAGGCGGAATCTACAAACCTGGGCAGAATAACAGCCAGAGCACAAAGCAGCGAAAGCAGAACCAAAGTACCTGTGCCGATCCAGAATCGCTTTTTAAACCCATTGCCCATTTATTAATGCCAGGTTGTGTAAAGTTTGGAGGTTTGTAGTAAAATCATACGATTTTAATGCGGATTTAACAAGGGCTCCTGTTTCTTTAAGGAAATTTTGTTGTATTTGAAAAAATAGCGCCATTTACTTCTAAATGAGCTATAAAATATTTTCATAAAGTCAGTATTATAAACATAAACTGGTGTAAGGAGGGGATCATGCTGCTTTCAGCAACGGGATGCCGACAGGACAAATTATACGGGCTGAAATTCGCCCTGTTTTTAGTTTTTTTATGGGTTGGGCCGTTTTACTTAAGCGGCTGTGCAACAACAAGAACTATGGATACTGCAATCACGGTCCCGGTTGATATCCCTTTACTTGATAAATGGAGCGGCGAATATCCTGTAGCCGAATTTGGCAGGCTGCCTGCAGGGCAGCAGGATTCAGCCGCCGGTTATATAGGCGATACGGCAACCTTCATTAATGTCTGGAAGGCCTTTATGCCGGGAGAAAACCCGCCTGCCGTGGATTTCAGCAAAAACATCGTAGTATTCACCCGAAATGTCCTATTCTATAACCGGACAGCAATTTTTAAAGTTGAGCTTAAGGAATGAACAGCAGAGATTCTTGCCATGGAAACCATGTCCGCGCTGCCCATAGAAGAAAAGGTGGCAATGGCCATGGCTGTCATACCCCGGGAAGGGGTCAGGACCATACGTTCCGGAACCGGAAATATCAAGGTTATGGACTTTAAATAGGGACTTTGCATCACTATGAAAAGTTTGCCCAATTACCGGTTTTATCTTGTAAGTCTTTTGATAACTTGTCTGAACTTTTCATGCACCGTGCAGAAAAACAATATTACACTGACGTCTGCTCTGCCTGCAAATACGCCAGTGAATGCAGCCTATTATATTGAGAATGAACCGGTGCAGCTTGTAAATGGCCTGGCGGAAAGGGAGGCTGCCCCGGGTTCTGCTTCTAAAATCAAGGTTGCAATGCTTGGAGAAGTTCTTTACAGCGATCTTAATTATGACAAAGAAAAGGATGCTCTGG